>NZ_VMML01000028.1:0-61474 GCF_013277175.1 Streptococcus sp. 3167
AAACTTCCCATAATGTTTCCCATCATCACCACGAAATATCTCAGTTTCCTTTTTATCTCGTTTGATTTTTCCTTCACTGATAAGTTTTTCTTTTTCAGCTTTAATTCTCTTTAATAATTCACTTGCAGGTTCGTCATTGGGATTTTGCGGCACTAATTTCCCTTCCATCGCTCTTTGGAGAATACTTGCTTTAAGTTGTTCTGGTGTCATTATTTGTCCTCCAACAACTGCAAAATATCAGCTAATACATTATCAATCTTATGATTTAAAGTTGCTCTTTCCGCTTGATAATTCTGAATCAACTCAAAGGGATTTAAGATTTCCTCTTCCTCTTTTGGAAAGCCACACTGGTCTAAATTATAATTCAACTCAGCCAATTCACTAGGTGTAAATGATTTAGATTTGTAGAACTTACCTTCCAAAATCTCTTCACGATTTTCCCACCAGTCACGAACAGGATTGAAGTGTTCTGACTTCATCGGCTTAGTTTTCGAGAAATTTTTATAACCATCTGGCATATCTAAACGATAAAACCAAGTTTCTTCTGTTTTCTTTGTTTTATCAAAGAAAAGAATGTTCGTATGGATTCCTGTATACGGTGCAAAGACACTATGAGGCAACCTAATAATCGTATGTAAGTTGAACTCATCTACCAGTTTTTGTTTCAAGCGAGTTTTTACACCTTCACCAAATAGAAAACCATCAGGTAAAATAACTCCAACACGACCATTTTCTTTCAAACGATACATAATGACAGCCATAAATAAATCAGCTGTTTCAGAACTCCGTAATTCTGCTGGAAAGTTATTTTTTATTGTTTCTAATTCTGACCCTCCAAAAGGTGGATTCATCATAATAATGTCAAATTTTTCATCATCCGTATATTCACGAACATTTTTCTCCAAAGTATTTCCATGAACAATTTTAGGGTCATCAATTTCGTGAAGAAACAGATTTGTAACTGCTAAAAGATGAGGAAATGCTTTCTTTTCAATACCAAAAACAGCTGTATTATATTTTTTGGTATCTTCACTAGTTTTACGTTGACTACTTAAACGGTTCAGAGTCGAAGTCAAGAAGCCTCCTGTTCCGCAAGCAAGGTCTGCCATTGATTCTCCAAGTTTTGGGTCAAGAACTTCGGCAATAAAATCAGTCGCTGCACGTGGCGTATAAAATTCTCCTGAGTTCCCAGCATTTTGAATATCTTTAAGAATTTTTTCGTAAATATCATTAAACGAATGACGATCTTCAGGGCTATTGAAATCAACTTCATCAATAACATTGATGACTTGGCGTAACAAGACGCCATTTTTCATATAGTTGTTCGCATCTTCAAAAGCTGATTTAACAATCGTTTTTCGAATAGGCATATTTGAAGTTATTTCAAGCTCTTTCAACTCTTTGAATAACTTGTTATTGACAAAATCAAGTAATTCATCGCCTGTCAATACCCGTTCCCCATTTTGAGCATGAGCCCAATTTCGCCATTTTAATTCCTCTGGGATAATTGACTCATACTCGTCTTCTTCTAATTCCCAAACCATTTCACGGCTATCATAAATTTTTAAGAATAATAACCAAGACATTTGCTCAATACGTTGAGCATCACCATTAACACCAGCATCGTTTCGAGTGATATCTTGAATTCTTTTTACAAATGATGTAATTGACATACTTTCCTTTCATTAAGCTACTGTAAATAGCTCTTGCTCCAATTCTTTAATTGCTTGTAAATATCGTTTTTTATCTCCAAAATAAGTATTGATGATTTTGAAGGTTCCACCATATATCTGAAATTCTGGAAGTTTTAATGTTTCAATGCTTTCGAGTTCTCCAATACCTTTATCCATGTATTTGTTCAGTAAAATTTCCAAAACAGCACGCGCTTCCTCACTATATTTATATAAATATCCGCTTTGTTTGAGCTTATTGATACGTTCCGTTTTGGTTAATTCTTTTTGACCATAGGCAAGTTTTAGGAGTAAATCAAAATCATCGATTTCTTGTTCTGATATTCCCTCCGACTCTCGAATAGCATCTAGATAAACTCCTTTTTTATAAAGTTCGTCTAAGATAAGCTTCTTTTTATCCGCCGTATGCCAAACTGTGATAAAATCGTTCAAAGTGGCGTAGCTACCTAAGATATTCTTCCGAGTGTAGTCGGTCAGGCTTTCGGTAATCAGTTTCCCGTTTTCATCCAATACTTGAACAGTAGAATTAAGAATGGTAACCTGCTTGTCTGTAACGATATATTTTTCTACTGGGTCACCACCTTCGTTTACAAAACCAGGTGTAGTACCATTGTTTGTTTTTGCGCCCGTTTCCAGAACCTTCACTGGTTCACCATCAAAATCAGGGTCAGCAAACAAATTGGTAACATTTCGAAAATCAATAATCGTAAAAAATTCTTTCCCCTTTTGAGGATAAAGACGTGTGCCACGACCAATAATTTGTTTAAATTCAGTCATGGATTGGATATTAGAGTCTAAAACAATCAAACGACATGTTTTAGCATTAACTCCTGTCGTTAATAATTTAGACGTTGTTACAATAGCGGGAAAATTAGAATTGACATCCATAAAGTTATCCAGTTGAGCTTTTCCTTCAGCGTTGTCACCAGTTACTTGCATGACATAACGATAGTCTTCTTGGACTAAGTCTAGATTCTCTTTTACAAGTGCAGCACGCATTCGCTCGGCATGGTCAATATCAACACAAAAAACAATTGTTTTATCAAATCGTGCATTGCTTTGCTTCATATAATCAGAAACAAACTTGGCAACTCTTTGCGTTCTATCATCAATGACAATGGTTTTATCAAAATCTTTCCTGCTGTAGTACCTATCTTCTATTAATTGTTCGTTAGCATCAACTTTTCCAGTTTCTGGACGATAACCATCCACATCCACATCTAAATTAACCCTCATAACACGATATGGAGCCAAAAAACCATCCTCTATTCCCTGTTTTAAACTATAAGTATAGATTGGCTCACCAAAGTATTCCGTATTGGAAGCATTCTTGGTTTCTTTAGGAGTAGCGGTCATCCCAATCTGTGTCGCAGAACTGAAATAATCAATCACCTTACGCCAGTTACTGTCTTCCTTAGCTGAACCACGGTGCGCTTCATCAATTACGATTAAATCAAAGAAGTCTTTGTCAAATTTTTGATAATGTGTCTCAGTTCCATCTTCACCAGTTAGTTGCTGATAAAGCCCTAGATAAATTTCAAAAGAATTTAATTTTTCAGGAGCAGTCAAAAGTTTTGGTGTAATTTTCGTCATTACCTTTTCGAATGGTCTAAAGTCTTCAGCCATCGTTTGGTCTACTAAGATGTTTCTATCTGCTAAGAATAAAACTCGTTTAGCCAAACCAGCTTTTCGAAGGCGATGAATAATTTGAAAAGCCATGAACGTTTTCCCCGTTCCTGTTGCCATCACAAACATTACTCGTTTTTGTCCTCTGGCAACTGTTTCAATAGTACGGTTGATAGCTATTTGCTGATAATAGCGTGGCGTTTTCATTGAGAAGGCGTCTGTATAGTATGGAGTTGAGATAGCTTCTGTAATTTCGTACGTCAATCCTTTTTCCTTCGTCATACGAGAAAATAATTCTTCACGAGTAGGGAATTCGTCTAACTCCAGCTCACGTTCTTCTCTCGTGATACGGTCGTGTTCAATAAAGCCATCACCATTCGAAGAATAAACAAATGGAACATCTAAAATCTCTCCGTATTCAATAGCTTGTTGTAATCCTGCTCGAACGCTGTGTTTATTATCCTTTGCCTCAACAATTGCAATTCGAGTTCCAAATTGGTAATACAGTGAATAGTCTGATTTTTTTCCTTCTTTACGGCGAGCCTTATCTCCTCTAACCTCAATTCGACCATCAGTGAAGTATTCTTCGTAAGCGATATGCTCACCATTTTTCCATCCTTTGGATACAATAGCAGGAGTGATGAAATTTGCTTTAATATCCTCCTCACTCATTTCTTTCTTAGACTTTATAAACTCAACCATATTGAACCCTCCGCATTCTAAAAATCTACTTCTCCATAAAATAAACTATCAGAACAAATTATACTTCTATTATATCACACTTATAAAAATACTCTGCTAAATTGTTGAAAATAAGTATGCAATATACTTTCGCATCGCGTCAGATTATCTCCGCATAACACCGCTATTTTCCGCTGTTTTCGGCAGGCGACTTATTATCATTCTATAAGCACTTTCAGTCGGGCTGGTGAGATATTTTTCAAAAATAAATAATCACATTTAAACATTTTGAAAGTATAAAATATCTACATCAGCCGTTCAAAAACTGGCGTAAATTTTGCTATAATATTTTCGTTTAAATAAAGATTTTTTTATGCCAAAAGGATTTTAACAATGCGGATGCTTCCTATTTTGCTTCTCTTTTTAGCTCTACTACCGTTTTTCTCAAAGTTTGTCACTGGAGGTAGTTCTTTCAGTTGGGAAGTGTTTTTGATTTTCATAATAGATTGGGTTTTATTGATAGTTTTTGCGATTCAGATTTCTTATATTTTTTGGAGATTGAGTCAAAAGTGGAAAGAATTATCTAATAAATAACGCTAGGCATGTTGTCTAATTTTGGGGTAAGACAATGAATAGCAGAGTAGAATTTCGGATTTTCACCATTGTTGATTTGGACAAGAAAGAAGAATATTTACATGAGATGCATTTGAAAGGTTGGAGGTATAGAACTAGTCGTTTTGGTTTGTTCTATCTTGACCAATGTCAACCAGACGATGTCATCTACCGTATCTATGATTCTAGATTTCTTAAAAAATATAAGCATGAACTGCAAGATTTTAGAAATAGAGGTTGGGAATTGATAGGAGCAGGTTTTTGTTCGATTCTTCGTAAATCGGCTTCTGATATACTTTCAGAGGATCAAGTCTATATGAGTAATAATCTCAGGTGGGAAGTTATGCGATATAGACTTCGTTCATGTGCAGCTACTTTCTTAGGAGGTTTTGTTGTTTGTATGAGTTTGTTTCGAGAAGAACTGTCGCAATCTTTCTTTGTTATTTTTGCTCTATATGCCTTTATGATTTCTTATCTAATCTATGGTTATTTCAGACTAAAAAGTAAATACCGAGTAGATGGAAGGCAGGGTTCTAGGTCTTCAGACTGATTTTTAGCACTCTTGATAAAAGAGTGCTAATTTTTTGAATTTTTATCTTGACATTCTCTTCTAAGGGTGTATAATAGAATCATAAGTTAGCACTTGAATGTATCGAGTGCTAATTTATCAGACAGAGAGGAGTGATGAGATGGTTACAGAGCGTCAGCAGGATATTTTAAATCTGATTATTGACATCTTTACCAAAACGCACGAACCTGTCGGATCCAAAGCCTTGCAAGAGTCTATTAACTCTAGCAGTGCAACCATTCGTAATGACATGGCGGCTCTAGAAAAGCAAGGTTTGCTTGAAAAGGCTCATACTTCAAGCGGTCGGATGCCAAGTATTGCTGGTTTTCAGTACTATGTAAAACACTCACTGGATTTTGATCAACTGGCTGAAAATGAGGTATATGAGATTGTCAAAGCCTTTGATCAGGAATTCTTCAAACTGGAGGATATTCTGCAAGAAGCTGCTAATCTACTGACAGACCTGAGTGGCTGTACGGTAGTGGCACTGGATGTTGAGCCGAGCAGGCAACGTTTGACAGCCTTTGATATCGTTGTTTTGGGGCAACATACAGCCTTGGCAGTATTCACCCTAGACGAGTCGCGAACGGTTACCAGTCAGTTTCTGATTCCAAGGAACTTCTTGCAGGAAGATTTGCTGAAACTGAAGAGCATCATTCAGGAACGTTTCCTCGGTCACACCGTTTTAGATATTCACTACAAGATTCGGACGGAGATTCCGCAGATTATCCAGCGTTACTTTACAACAACGGACAATGTGATCGATCTCTTTGAACATATCTTTAAGGAAATGTTCAACGAAAACATTGTGGTGGCGGGCAAGGTTAATCTCTTGAATTTTGCCAATCTAGCAGTCTATCAGTTCTTTGATCAACCGCAAAAGGTGGCTCTGGAGATTCGTGAGGGGTTGCGTGAAGATCAGATGCAAAACGTCCGTGTTGCAGACAGTCAGGAGTCCTGTCTAGCTGACCTAGCTGTGATTAGTAGCAAGTTCCTCATTCCTTATCGGGGAGTTGGAATTCTAGCCATTATCGGTCCAGTCAATCTGGATTACCAACAGCTAATCAACCAAGTCAATGTGGTCAACCGTGTTTTGACCATGAAGTTGACAGATTTTTACCGCTACCTCAGCAGTAATCATTACGAAGTACATTAAGATTGAAATCATTAAAGGAGGCGAAAATGGCCCAAGATATAAAAAATGAAGAAGTAGAAGAAGTTCAAGAAGAGGAAGTTGTGGAAACAGCTGAAGAAACAACTCCTGAGAAGTCTGAGTTGGACTTGGCGAATGAACGTGCAGATGAGTTCGAAAACAAATACCTTCGCGCTCATGCGGAAATGCAAAATATCCAACGCCGTGCTAATGAAGAGCGTCAAAACATGCAACGTTATCGTAGCCAGGACTTAGCAAAAGCGATTCTCCCTTCTTTGGATAACCTTGAGCGTGCACTCGCGGTTGAAGGATTGACAGACGATGTCAAAAAAGGATTGGAGATGGTGCAAGAAAGCTTGATTCACGCTTTGAAAGAAGAAGGAATCAAAGAAATCGCAGCTGACGGTAAATTTGACCATAACTACCATATGGCCATCCAAACTCTCCCAGCAGACGATGAACACCCGGCAGATACCATCGCCCAAGTTTTCCAAAAAGGCTACAAACTCTATGATCGCATCCTACGCCCAGCCATGGTAGTTGTTTACAACTAGGCAATTCTGACGGTAGCTAAAGCAACTCGTCAGAAAACGGCAATCGCTATGGCGTTTGCCTAGCCTCCTTATTAACTCGTCGTCGAAATAAAATCGATTTCGACTTCTCGTGTCGCAATTTACATAATAGAAAACTTGTCCGAAACGACAATAAACTATGAAGAAAGATAAGAGGCAAGCCGGAGGCTTGCAAGGAAGATATTTCCCGCCGTGGTAAAAGTTTCAGTAGCTTTTGCTACTGAAACAGGGGATTTTTGAGACAATAGGCTCAAAAATAAGTGATGAAATCCCGAAGGGAGTTGCTCACGTCCCCACCACTTAAGGGAAATATAAAAAAAGAAAATTAACTAACAAGGAGAAAAACACATGTCTAAAATTATCGGTATTGACTTAGGTACAACAAACTCAGCAGTAGCAGTTCTTGAAGGAACTGAAAGTAAAATCATCGCAAACCCAGAAGGAAACCGCACAACTCCATCTGTAGTCTCATTCAAAAACGGAGAAATCATTGTTGGTGACGCTGCGAAACGTCAAGCAGTTACAAACCCAGATACAGTTATCTCTATCAAATCTAAAATGGGAACTTCTGAAAAAGTTTCTGCTAATGGAAAAGAATACACTCCACAAGAAATCTCAGCTATGATTCTTCAATACTTGAAAGGATACGCTGAAGACTATCTTGGTGAAAAAGTAACCAAAGCAGTTATCACAGTTCCTGCTTACTTCAACGACGCTCAACGTCAAGCAACAAAAGACGCTGGTAAAATTGCTGGTCTTGAAGTAGAACGTATTGTCAACGAACCAACTGCAGCAGCCCTTGCTTACGGTTTGGACAAGACTGATAAAGAAGAAAAAATCTTGGTATTTGACCTTGGTGGTGGTACATTCGACGTTTCTATCCTTGAATTGGGTGACGGTGTCTTCGACGTATTGTCAACTGCAGGGGACAACAAACTTGGTGGTGATGACTTTGACCAAAAAATCATCGACCACTTGGTAGCAGAATTCAAAAAAGAAAACGGTATTGACTTGTCTACTGACAAGATGGCAATGCAACGTTTGAAAGATGCAGCTGAAAAAGCGAAGAAAGACCTTTCTGGTGTAACTTCAACTCAAATCAGCTTACCATTCATCACTGCAGGCGAGGCTGGACCTCTTCACTTGGAAATGACTTTGACTCGTGCGAAATTTGACGATTTGACTCGTGACCTTGTAGAACGCACAAAGGTTCCAGTTCGTCAAGCCCTTTCAGATGCAGGTTTGAGCTTGTCAGAAATCGACGAAGTTATCCTTGTTGGTGGTTCAACTCGTATCCCAGCCGTTGTTGAAGCTGTTAAGGCTGAAACTGGTAAAGAACCAAACAAATCAGTAAACCCTGATGAAGTTGTGGCTATGGGTGCTGCTATCCAAGGTGGTGTCATCACTGGTGACGTTAAAGACGTTGTCCTTCTTGACGTAACACCATTGTCACTTGGTATTGAAACAATGGGTGGAGTCTTCACAAAACTCATTGACCGCAACACAACAATTCCAACATCTAAATCACAAGTCTTCTCAACTGCAGCAGACAACCAACCAGCCGTTGATATCCACGTTCTTCAAGGTGAACGCCCAATGGCAGCAGATAACAAGACTCTTGGACGTTTCCAATTGACCGATATCCCAGCTGCACCTCGTGGAATTCCTCAAATCGAAGTAACATTTGACATCGACAAGAACGGTATCGTGTCTGTTAAAGCTAAAGACCTTGGAACTCAAAAAGAACAAACTATTGTGATCCAATCTAACTCAGGTTTGACTGACGAAGAAATTGACCGCATGATGAAAGATGCAGAAGCTAACGCTGAAGCAGATAAGAAACGTAAAGAAGAAGTTGACCTTCGTAACGAAGTAGACCAAGCGATCTTTGCGACTGAAAAGACAATCAAGGAAACTGAAGGCAAAGGATTCGACGCAGAACGTGACGCTGCCCAATCTGCCCTTGATGACCTTAAAAAAGCTCAAGAAGACAACAACTTGGACGATATGAAAGCAAAACTTGAAGCATTGAACGAAAAAGCTCAAGGACTTGCTGTTAAACTCTACGAACAAGCAGCAGCAGCGCAACAAGCTCAAGCAGGAGCAGAAGGCACACAAGCAACAGGAAACGCAGGCGATGACGTCGTAGACGGAGAGTTTACTGAAAAGTAAGATGAGTGTATTGGCTGAAGAATATCTAAAAAATACACGAAAAGTTTATAATGATTTCTGTAATAAAGCTGATAGTTATGAGTCTGCAAAAGATTTTATAGATAATATTCCAGCAGTATATTTGGCTAGGTATAAAGCAATTATTTTAGCTGAGCATGAAAGTTGTGTTAAAAATGATGAGGCGGTAAGGAATTTTGTTACTTCAGTATTGTTGTCAGCGCTAGTATCAGCACTAGTATCAGCAACCATACAAAAACCAGAATTTATAATATCGTTTATAATGGGCATGATTTGGGTTGTCGGTGTATTCCTTCTAATCTATTGGAATTTTATAGCAAATACTAAGAAGAGACAAAAATATATAAATATTTCTGTACTTATAGGATATTTAAAATCAAAATAAAGTTAATTTACTTATTTGCAGAGGTTGCAACCCAGCCTCTGTTTTTCGATAAAAAGGGACGGAATATCATTTGTTTGGGTTTTGTCTCATCAATATGAAAGAAAGGAACAAATGTGTTCAGGGAATTGAACACGGGTTCCCAAATTTCTTACTTAATATAACAGAAAGGAATTGAACCCGACCTAAATTCTCGGAAAAAAGATAAATCTGTCTAGGAGCATCGCTCCAGCGTCAGATTTCCTATTTTTCAGTCGAATTTTACGGTCTTGGTATCTTGTATGAACAATACTGAATTTTATGATCGTCTGGGGGTGTCAAAAAACGCTTCGGCAGACGAGATCAAAAAGGCTTATCGTAAGCTTTCGAAAAAATATCACCCAGATATCAATAAGGAGCCTGGTGCTGAGGAAAAGTACAAGGAAGTTCAAGAAGCCTATGAGACTTTGAGTGACGACCAAAAACGGGCTGCCTATGACCAATATGGTGCTGCAGGCGCCAATGGTGGATTTGGAGGCTTCGGTGGTGGAGCTGGCGGTTTCAATGGGGCAGGTGGCTTCGGTGGTTTTGAGGACATTTTCTCAAGTTTCTTCGGCGGAGGCGGTGCTTCACGCAATCCAAATGCTCCTCTCCAAGGGGATGACCTCCAGTATCGTGTGAACTTGACCTTTGAAGAAGCTATTTTTGGAGCTGAAAAAGAAGTTAAATACAACCGTGAAGCAAGCTGTCGTACATGTAATGGCTCAGGTGCTAAGCCAGGAACCAGTCCAGTCACTTGTGGACGCTGTCATGGTGCTGGTGTCATTAACGTCGATACGCAGACTCCGCTTGGTATGATGCGTCGTCAAGTAACCTGTGATGTCTGTCATGGTCGCGGAAAAGAAATCAAAGATCCATGTACAACATGTCACGGAACAGGGCATGAAAAACAAGATCATAGCGTACATGTCAAAATTCCTGCTGGTGTGGAAACTGGTCAACAAATTCGCCTAGCTGGTCAAGGTGAAGCTGGATTTAACGGTGGACCTTATGGTGACTTGTACGTGGTTGTTTCTGTGGAAGCCAGCGATAAGTTTGAACGTGAAGGAACTACTATCTTCTACAATCTCAACCTCAACTTTGTCCAAGCAGCTCTTGGTGACACAGTAGATATTCCAACTGTTCACGGTGATGTTGAATTGGTTGTCCCAGAGGGAACTCAGACTGGTAAGAAATTCCGCCTACGTGGCAAAGGAGCTCCGAGTCTTCGTGGTGGTGCAGTTGGTGACCAATATGTTACCGTTAATGTCGTAACACCAACAGGCTTGAACGATCGTCAAAAAGCAGCCTTGAAAGAATTTGCAGCTGCTGGTGATTTAAAAGTCAATCCAAAGAAAAAGGGCTTCTTTGACCATATTAAAGATGCCTTTGAAGGAGAATAATACTCTTCGAAAATCAAATTCAAACCACGTCAGCGTTGCCTTGCCGTACTCAAGTACAGCCTGCGGCTAGCTTCCTAGTTTGCTCTTTGATTTTCATTGAGTATAAACAAAAAGAGCCGAGTGGCTCTTTTTGTTTATAGATTTTTTAAGACTTTCCTTAAGTAATGACGGACGGTAGCGATCTTCTTCGAAGTTCCATACCTAAACTTTGAGCCTAGGTCTCAAAGTTTCCGGACGAGTCTGAGACAAAAAGATTTTGATTTCAGGAATTCTTTATTATAAATTTTAAAAATCGATAGATTAGATAAAAAAGCGAACAAGACAGAATTCTGAGTGTCAGATAACTCGTTTTGTTCGCTTTTTATATTGAAGATTAGACTTTTATCCCAGACTCGTTTTCAGTACGGCGGAAAATCTTCGATTTAGTTGTGAAATGGTGAATGATACTCTTTAAAAATCTCCTCAAACCACGTCAGCGTCGGCTTGTCTACAACCTCAAAACGGTGTTTTGAGCAGCCTGCGCCTAGCTTTCTAGTTTGCTCTTTGATTTTTATTGAGTATGAGTTGCCTAAATTATGATGTATAGTTGATGGGATATAACTTGTTTACGTTTTAAAAAAGAGCCGACTGGCTCTTTTTACTTATCTTCGATTTCCTGTGTTTCTTTAATCACAGCTAGTCTAGTCTGGATATCCTTTTCCAAGACCTTAAACTTGTAAGTCAGGTCTTCTTGATATTCCTTGATGAGTTCTTTTTGCTGGTCAATGATTTGTAGGCTGTTTTGGATAATATCCACATCGTCCTTGATAGCTTGAACGCGGTCAGTGGTATTCAAGACTTCATCTGTGATGGTTTGGCGATTTTTTGTGAGCAGATAACTTCCAGCTGCAGCTCCTGCAAATAGCAATAGATTGGATAATTTCATGGCAACTCCTTAGGCATTTTTGATGGTTTCAGCGACTTGAGCGAGTTTGTCAAAGTCTGGTTCGTGGGCGATAAAATCAATCTTAAGGTCATCGTCCGCACTGTAGCGAGGTACGAGGTGAACATGGGTATGAAAGACGGTTTGACCTGCGACTTCTTCACAGTTAGCAATGATATTCATACCAGTAGCCTTGGTAGCTTTCATGACTTTTTGAGCTACTTTTGGTACTTGGGCAAAGAGTTGGCTGGCGCTAGTAGCATCCATTTCTAAAAGATTACGATAGTGTTCTTTTGGCACGACCAAGGTGTGTCCTGGTGTCACTTGAGAGATATCAAGAAAGGCAAGAACCTGCTCATCTTCATATACTTTTGAAGCAGGAATTTCCCCTGCGATGATTTTACAAAAAATGCAATCTGACATAAAATCTACCTCTACTGTACTGAATTTTGATATAATATAGCTACATTATACCAGATTTGGAGAAAATATGTTAGAAATTAAAAACCTGACAGGTGGCTATGTTCATGTCCCTGTTTTGAAAGATGTGTCTTTTACTGTTGAAAGTGGGCAGTTGGTCGGTTTGATTGGTCTCAATGGTGCTGGAAAATCGACGACCATCAATGAAATTATCGGTCTGTTGACACCTTATAGTGGCTCCATCAATATCAATGGCCTGACCCTGCAAGAAGATGCGACAAGTTACCGCAAGCAAATTGGCTACATTCCTGAGACACCTAGCTTGTATGAGGAATTGACCCTCAGAGAGCATATCGAAACGGTTGCCATGGCTTATGGTATTGAGCAAGATCTTGCTTTTGATCGAGTAGAACCTTTGTTAAAAATGTTCCGTCTGGACCAGAAATTAGACTGGTTCCCTGTTCATTTTTCAAAAGGGATGAAGCAGAAGGTCATGATTATCTGTGCTTTTGTGGTGGATCCAAGTCTTTTCATCGTGGATGAGCCTTTCCTTGGTCTTGACCCGTTGGCTATTGCGGACTTGATTCAGCTTTTGGAAGTGGAAAAGCAAAAAGGCAAGTCTATTCTCATGAGTACCCACGTGCTGGATTCAGCGGAAAAGATGTGTGATGCTTTTGTCATTCTTCACAAAGGGGAAGTGCGTGCTAAGGGAAATCTCCTGCAACTGCGCGAAGCCTTTAACATGCCTGAGGCTAGTTTGAATGATATTTACTTGGCTCTGACCAAAGAGGAGGACCTATGAAAGACTTGTTTTTAAAGAGAAAGCAGGCTTTTCGTAAGGAGTGTCTTGGTTATCTACGTTATGTTCTCAATGACCACTTTGTCTTGTTCCTGCTTGTCCTGCTGGGCTTTCTAGCCTACCAGTACAGTCAACTCTTGCAAGATTTTCCTGAAAATCATTGGCCCATCCTTTTGTTTGTAGGAATTACCTCTGTTTTACTGTTGCTTTGGGGTGGAATTGCCACCTATATGGAGGCTCCAGACAAGCTCTTTCTCTTAGTTGGAGAAGAGGAAATCAAGCTCCATCTCAAGCGTCAAACTGGCATTTCCCTAGTCTTTTGGCTCTTTGTACAGACCCTTTTCTTGCTTTTATTTGCGCCCTTATTTTTAGCCATGGGTTATGGCTTGCCTGTCTTCCTAATCTATGTGCTTTTGTTTGGGTTAGGTAAATATTTCCTCTTTCGTCAAAAGGCCAGCAAATTTTTCACTGAAACTGGACTGAACTGGGACTATGTCATTTCCCAAGAAAGCAAGCGCAAACAAGTCTTGCTTCGTTTCTTTGCCCTCTTTACGCAGGTAAAGGGAATTTCAAACAGCGTCAAGCGTCGTGCCTATCTGGACTTTATCCTAAAGGTTGTTCAGAAGGTGCCTGGGAAGATTTGGCAAAATCTCTATCTTCGTTCTTATTTGCGAAATGGAGATCTCTTTGCGCTCAGTCTCCGTCTGCTCCTACTTTCCTTGCTGGCGCAGGTCTTTATCGAGCAAGCTTGGATTGCGACAGCAGTGGTAGTTCTCTTTAACTACCTCTTGCTCTTCCAGTTGCTGGCCCTCTATCATGCCTTTGACTACCAGTATTTGACTCAACTCTTTCCACTGGACAAGGGGCAAAAGGAAAAAGGCTTGCAGGCGGTAGTCCGAGGATTGACCAGTTTTGTTTTACTTGTGGAATTAGTTGTCGGGTTGATTACCTTCCAAGAAAAACTAGCCCTTCTAGCCTTGCTGGGTGCAGGTTTGGTTTTACAAGTCTTGTATTTGCCTTATCAGGTAAAACGTCAGATGCAGGACTAACATTGCCTATATGACACTAAAAAAGAAGTTGAGTTCAGTTTGCCTCAACTTCTTTTATTTTCTACAAGATAATGGTTGGCCCGTAGAGGCTCAACTTGGTCTTGACTTGGTCAAAGTGGAAGCGGTCATAGGCCCGCCAAGCGGCACGAGTAGGAGCATCTGGATCGAGAGCGCTGAGTCCCATGAGAAGACTGGAAGTCTGGTAAAATTTTTCCAGTTCAATCAAGACTCGATTATCCACTGTCTCAGCCTTTGCTAGAAAGCCAAGAATAGAGTTTAATTGCTCCTGAAAGCGGACGTCGTCAGCGGTTGCCTGTCTGCATGCTTGGTAGGCTTTGTTTAAGTCAGTTATCAGTGCCTGAGCAGTTTTAATTGGGTCTGTCATTTACGTGACCTCCTATATAATTTATGTTTTAAGGTAAGGGATTGTGTAAATCTCCTAGTGAGGCACCTATATTATTAGCAACATTGCCAACTATGTTGCCCCAATCAATGATACATTTACCATTATCAAGATTAGCTTTATTATATGAATATCCATTTCTACATAGTACATTATCGCTAATCATATGAAACGGAGAATACCATCCATATGGAATACTACCGCCATTTATATGAGAAAGTTCGATTGATGTTAATTGTTTTGTTTTATTTGACTTGGCCATAATTTTCTCCTTGTTATATTTACGTCAATTGCAATAGAGTATATTTATAGGGTGTTAATCATGGTGGATGTGAATAAATCATATGCACCCCTCCTTTTTTGATGATTTTTAAAGTTGTTGCAAACATAGTCTTTCTATAATCATAGTCTATCACTTTTATCTCCTTTTTCACCATCAAATCTTTAATTGTCCTTGAAATTTCCTGAATGGTACTGTTAAGATTTTATGATAAAATAGTTGTAAGCTCATCATGATGTTGTAGAAAAATAGTCCTTTTAGGAGTTTTCAAAGACTGTTTAGGATTGGGTGCGCTTGTGTGAGAACTTTTCTGTTATTCTTTTCTTAGGAGGAGAATCCAATGAAACATATGATTATTCAGACACAGAAAACAGTTTATAAAGTAAACATCGACGATGTCTACTATATCCAAACACATCCAACTAAAGCCCATACTGTACAGATTGTTACAGAAGAAGCTAGTTTTAATATGGTTCAAAATTTAAGTGATCTTGAGAACCAATATGGGAAAACCTTGATGAGATGTCATCGAAATTGTTTGGTCAATCTTGATAAAGTGAAATCGATTGATTTTCAAGAAAGAATCCTTTTTCTCGGAGAAGAAGGTCAATACGCTGTCAAGTATGCCAGACGTCGCTATAGAGAAATTCGTCAAAAATGGTTGAAAGAAGGAGAGTAGGAAGATGAGAATATTTGTTTTGGAAGATGATTTTTCCCAACAGACTAGGATTGAAACGACGATTGAGAAACTTTTGAAAGAACATCATATCATTCCCAGCTCTTTTGAGGTCTTTGGTAAGCCAGACCAGCTACTGGCAGAGGTGCATGAGAAGGGCGCACATCAGCTATTCTTTTTGGATATTGAGATTCGAAACGAGGAGATGAAGGGGCTAGAAGTGGCTAGAAAGATTCGAGATCGGGATCCATATGCCCTGATCGTCTTTGTGACGACTCACTCGGAGTTTATGCCCCTGTCCTTTCGCTACCAAGTGTCTGCTTTGGACTATATTGATAAGGCCCTTTCGGCAGAGAAGTTTGAATCTCGTATCGAGACAGCCCTCCTCTATGCCAATGGTCAAGACAGTAAAAGTCTGGCGGAAGATTGCTTTTATTTTAAATCAAAATTTGCTCAATTCCAGTATCCTTTTAAAGAGGTTTACTATCTCGAAACGTCCCCAAAATCTCATCATGTTATTCTCTATACCGAGACGGACAGACTGGAATTTACAGCGAGTTTAGAGGAGATTCTCAAGCAGGAGCCTCGTCTCCTGCAGTGCCATCGCTCTTTTCTTATCAATCCAGCAAATGTGGTGCATTTAGATAAGAAAGAAAAACTGCTTTTCTTTCCCAATGGTGGAAGCTGTCTAATCGCGCGTTATAAGGTCAGGAAAGTGTCTGAAGCTATCAATAACTTACACTGATTAAGGAGAAATTATGGCTGTTGCTTGGATATTGTTGTATACGCTTGTTATTAATGGACTAGAAATTGTCATTTTCTTTAAGGTAGATGGAATTGGTCTCACTTTTGAGAGGATTTTCAAAGCTTTTCTTCTGAAATTTCTTCTAGGAGCCATTTTTGCGACTTTTCAATTTTTGGATGTAAGTGAATATTTGTCCTATTTTATAGAACCTTTGTTCGGTATAGGTCTATCTTTCTTATTGTTAAGAGGGCTTCCTAAAAAAATCCTTATTTTTTATGGTCTCTTCCCAATGATATTAGTAGAGCTCTTTTACAGAGGTGTTTCCTATTTTGTGCTTCCATTTTTGGGGCAAGGAATTGTAGATGGGGATGGCAATCCTATCTTTGTATTGATTATGATATTCGTTTGCTTCATAGTTTTAGTCTTTTTGAAATGGTTAGACTATGATTTCACTAGATTGAGAAAGGAGTTTCTCGATAAAGGTTTTCAAAAGTCTCATACTAAGATTAACTGGGTAATGGGGTCTTATTATCTAGTGATGCAAAGTCTATCTTACCTTGAATATGAACAAGGTATTCAATCAAAGACTGTTCGCCATCTGATTCTAGTGTTTTACCTCCTCTTTTTTATGGGGGTTATCAAGAAATTAGATACCTATTTGAAGGACAAACTCCATGAGAGATTGGACCAAGAGCAGGCCTTGCGCTATAGAGATATGGAACGCTATAGTCGGCATATAGAGGAGCTTTACAAGGAAGTACGGAGTTTTCGCCATGACTACACCAACCTCTTGACTAGTTTACGTCTGGGTATTGAAGAGGAGGATATGGAGCAGATAAAAGAGGTCTACGGCTCCGTCTTAAAAGATTCCAGTCAGAAATTGCAGGACAATAAATATGACCTTGGGCGATTGTTGAATGTTCGGGACCGCGCCCTCAAAAGTCTCCTAGCAGGGAAATTTCTAAAAGCTAGAGAAAAGAACATTGTCTTTAATGTTGAAGTTCCTGAGGAGATTCAGGTCGAGGGGATGAGACTACTTGATTTTCTAACCATTGTGTCTATCCTTTGTGACAATGCTATTGAAGCCAGTGTAGAGGTTGGTCAACCTCACGTTTCAATCGCCTTTTTAAAAAATGGAGCACAGGAGACCTTCATCATCGAAAATTCCATCAAAGAAGAGAGAATAGATATTTCTGAAATCTTCTCCTTTGGAGCAAGCTCTAAAGGAGAGGAGAGAGGAGTTGGTCTCTATACCGTTATGAAGCTTGTGGAAACTTATCCTAATACTAGTTTAAATACCACCTGTCAAAATCAAGTCTTTCGTCAGGTTTTAACGATTCACTCGATGTCGGTTGATGATTAGAAGATTTGTGGAAAGAAGTACTGTCTGCAGTCATCGATTAAAATACTATAGTTTATGAGGTATCCTATATGAATAAGAAATCCTTTTTTATCATCTGTTCTACGTTGATCATAGCATCGAATCTTCTCATGATTTCCGTGGTGAACAAGGGAGAAGAAACAGGGAGCAATCTGTTTGTGATTGCTATAGCCTGTATTTTGCTACCAGCCTTTTTATATGCAGTTGAAAACCAACTGACTTCATTGATAAGAGTAGAGTCAATACTTCTGATTCAGTTGACAGTTATATCTCTACTCCGCCTTATCAACAGAATAGGGAGTACGCCTGAAATTCTCAACATTATCATTACCCTCCTATTTTTGGCAAGTGGGACAGCTGCTATCCTTGTTGCGATTATGAGAATATATGAGAACATACGGAAGTGAGGGTAAGTAGTTTTCTATTTTGTATTTTCACATTGTCAAGTTTCCCCAGGGCAAGTATGTTTTCCATGCTTGCTTTTTAAATTTTTTAACAATTCAAGATGTTTTGATGACCATTTATGATTTGGATGGAAAATTTTAAAAAATAGTAGTATACTAACCTTATTAAGGTTGTAATAGGACGAAAGTAAAAAGAGGTATTCCTCGTGAATGCAAAAACAATGTTACAATTGGTTATTATGGTTGCTTAAAGACTTGAGCTTGTGTACTTGGAGGTAATTATGGATTTCAAAAGTTTTCTTATTGCTTTTGTTGTTGGTATGTTTGTTTCTTTTATTACTTATTTAATTAGGGAAAAATTTTTAAAATCTCCAAAGAAGGATACAGATAGTACCCCCTAAAAAATAAATTTTTCCCCTGTATTTGCTAGCTTAATTTACAGGGGAGTTTCTTTAATTTTGTTTCGCCTGTCAAAATGATATGTGATAGCAGGATGAAAAGTCTACAAATTAAGTTGGTATCAATATGGTGTAAAGGGCAAGTATGTTTTTCATGCTTGCTTTTTAAATTTTTTACAATTCAAGATGTTTTGATGACCATTCGTGATTTGAGTGATCCAAGGTCAAAATAAGTGCTATACTAATAGTGTAAAGGTTCTAGCTCAACAAACATTTAGGAGGAAATCTTATGAAGAAAAAAATACTTGTCATTTTCATCTTGTATCTAATCATGTCCATCTTTCTATATCCGCTTAGGGAGAGTGCTTGGTATCAGCTATTTTATACCATAGCCTATATGATTGCGGTTATGATTTATCTTGCTTTAACTAAAAAGAAAGGAGCAAAGAAATGAAAACTTTTCTTGCTAAAAAACGGAACATCTTCCTTGCGAGATTGTTCTTAGGTCAGTTGCCCTTGCTTGTCTCTACTTATCTATTTCTATCTCGTCAGTTTTTAAATTTTTCCTTGGTTTTCCAATTTCTTTTAGTGGTTATTAACTTGGCTTCTATTTTGGTCACTGTTTACCTCACTAGGGAAATGAGGATAAGAGAGTTTGAAGATGATGATTTGGTTAGTCCTAGAACCAATCAACTTATGTTCATTGGTTTGACAGGTTTTATGTCTATTATTTGTTTGTATAGAGGTATCACAGCAGGAGAATCCTACCAACAAATAATCGCTTATATTGGCGCTATTCTCTGCTTGCTTATCATGCTTCTACTCATTTGGGGTTTGAAGTATTATAAAAAGTAGGGGCTAATGAAGTTTTTACAATTCAAGATGTCTCGATGACAATTCAAGATTTGGATGAAAAACTTTAACAAATAGTGCTATACTGAAATTGTCAAAGTTGCAAAGGGTGCTGCTACATTCTGTTAAAAATCGCTCTTGATTGATAAGTTGGATTTGTTAGGAAAGGAGTAAATAATTATGGATAAGAAAAAGATAGTTTCGACTATAATATGTATAGTATTTCTTGTAGAGTCAGTGGATAATTTTTTTAGAGACTTAACCCCGTTATTGTTCATTTTAAATATTATTGGCCTAACTTGTTTTTTAGTGTTAATATACACTAACATAAAAGAGATGCTCTTAAATATACGTAAATGATGATTTGGTTAGTCCTAGAACCAATCAACTCATGTTCATCGGCTTGACAGGTTTTATGTCTATTATTTGTTTGTATAGAGGTATTTCAGAAACAGAATTCTATCAACAACTAATCGCTTATATAGGTGTATTCTCTACTTGTTTATCACGCTTCTGCTCATTTGGGGCTTGAAGTATTAAAAGTAGCTTTCTATTCTTTTCTGACAGGATATTTGAGTAGAAGGCTCTATTAAATTGTTAGTGAAATAAATGAATGGAGGTATTTAATATGAAATACAGATTATTTCTTGTTATTTTCTTGAGTAGTATGTTGGATATTCTTTTAGGGACATTTTTACAAATCTCTAATGTATCGATAGGTTGGATTGTTCTCTACAGTGGATTATTTGAAGCAGGAATTTTCCTTCTTGCCAATAAAGGGTTGGCGGTAAAGATTAAGGAAGCAGACATTCAAAACCGCTTTAAATTTATTTTTTGAAAAACGCTATGGTTTCAAATTCTTTGGCTCATCTTTTTGATGGTCAAACTGTATCTTGGTTTGGATGCGAGATTGATTTTATTCTATGGACATATTTTCATTGTCTTTAATGCCTTAATGTATCTATTATCTAGTAGTCAGGTTAGCCTTAAAAAGAACAAGCTGTCTTCTTAATCTTACAGCAGTAGAGCCTGACAAGGGGAGGTCATAGTGGGGAGGATTTCTATGAAAAAGTATCAACTTCTATTCAAAATAAGTGTAGTCTTGTCTTACCTATTTTTCGTATTTGGTCTTTCTCGGCTGACGCTTATTGTTCAAAATTATTGGCAATTTTCTTCCCAGATTGGCAATTTCGTCTGGATTCAAAATTTCTTGAGTTTGCTATTTAGTGGAGTCATGATTTGGATTCTGTTTAAGACAGGGCACGGCTATCTTTTTCGCATTCCGAGAAAAAAATGGCTTTGGTATTCGATTTTGACAGTATTAGTGCTAGTGCTCCAGATCTCTTTTAACGTTCAGACAGCTAAACATGTTCAGTCAACTGCTGAAGGTTGGGCTGTATTGATCGGTTATAGTGGGACCAACTTTGCCGAGCTAGGTATCTATATAACTTTGTTCTTTCTGACTCCACTTATGGAAGAGCTGATCTATAGAGGATTACTGCAACACGCCTTTTTTAAGTATTCGAGATTTGGCCTTGATTTGCTTCTTCCGTCAATTTTATTTGCTCTTCCTCATTTTTCAAGCCTGCCTAGTCTGTTAGATATTTTCATCTTTGCAACAGTTGGAATCATCTTTGCCGGTTTGACCCGCTATACCAAGAGTATTTATCCATCCTATGCGGTGCATGTGATCAATAATATTTTCGCAACATTACCATTTTTGCTGACTTTTTTACATAGGGTCTTGGGGTAAAAAACAAAAGGCTTGCTTTTCAGCCATAGAGGAGGTCATCATGTATAAACACTTATTTTTCCTAGATTCAAAAACCTTAGACTGGTTGACGCCCTATATTCTAGACTTGGCTTCTGACACCATTGCCTTTAATGTTTTTGTGCTAACCTTTGTATCTGTGGTGGTCTTTTATTTCCTGAATCCCATGCTAGCTTTAATGGCTATCTTCTTAGGGGCTGGCTATGTGGTCGGATTTTGGTTACTCAAATGGTTTGTTTTGGAAAGGTTAGAGCTAAAGGATGACGCGTAGGAAGTCTGTTTGGTGAGGAGGATAATTTGATGGAGTTTTTTGATAAATTTCATGCCTTGTGTTTTGGATTTTTAGTACTACTAATCGTCATTACAGTTCCTTATACGATTAACCATGGGGATTTTTTTCAAAATGAATCTGAATTGATTATTGTAAGTCTTCTAGTAACCTCGCTGAGTGTTGCTTATGCTAGAAAGTTTGAAATGATTTCTTTTGGGATGTTAAGCAGGAAACAACTTTTACTTTTCATTGCAATCTTTCTTCTAAGTGTGCTTGAGACGCTGGTTTATATTCATTTCTTTGCTGTTTCTTCTGGCGCAGGAGTTCAACACTTGGCGGAAGTCAGCAGAGGAATTTCTCTGTCTTTGATTTTGACTACCTCAGTTTTTGGCCCCATCCAGGAGGAACTCATTTTCAGAGGACTTCTTCAAGGTGCGGTTTTTGACAACTCTTGGTTAGGGCTTGTGCTAACTTCCTCTCTCTTTTCTTTTATGCATGGACCTTCTAATGTCCCTTCGTTTATTTTTTATCTACTTGGGGGCTTGTTGCTGGGCTTTGCTTATAAAAAGAGCCAAAACTTATGGGTTTCTACTCTAGTCCACATGTTTTACAACAGTTGGCCACTCTTATATTATTTATAAAAATTATGAAAAGGTAAGCAGAAGACGGTGCTTGCCTTTTTCTTTCTATAATGATACCCAAGCCAATCCAGATGCTTTTCTTTGAGAATCGGGCGTGGAGCGGTTGACGAATAGGCCAAAAACTAGTAGAATAGTAAGGAAACTTTATACGGAGGAAAGAAATGGATTTGGGTGATAATGAGCTAACACTGACTCCCATACCTGGGAAAAGTGGCAAAGCTTATATGGGTAGCTATCCTGATGGGAAGCGCATCTTTGTAAAAATGAACACCTCTCCAATCCTACCTGGTCTAGCTAGAGAACAAATTGCTCCACAATTATTATGGAGTCGCCGTTTGGCAGATGGGCGTGATATGTGTGCTCAAGAATGGTTGACAGGCAAGATATTGACCCCCTATGATATGAATCGTAAGCAAATCGTCAATATTTTAACCCGCCTTCATCGCTCACGTCCGTTGATGACACAGTTGAGTCGTTTGGGATATGCCATGGAAACGCCTGTAGATTTACTGCAGTCTTGGCAAGAAACGGCTCCAGATGCTTTGCGTAAAAATCATTTTATCAGTGAAGTGATGGCTGATTTACGTCAGACTATTCCAGGATTTAGAGAGGACCATGCGACCATTGTCCATGGAGATGTACGACATAGTAATTGGATTGAGACAGACAGTGGCTTGATTTATTTGGTGGATTGGGATTCGGTTCGTTTGACCGACCGCATGTTTGATGTGGCCCATATGCTCTGCCATTATATTCCAGAACATCAGTGGAAGGAATGGTTGACCTACTACGGTTACAAGTACAATCAAACGGTATTAAGTAAATTGTATTGGTATGGTCAATTGTCTTATTTGAGCCAGATTTCCAAGTATTATATGAACCAAGATTTAGAAAATGTCAATCGGGAGATTCATGGCTTGCGTCACTTCCGAGACAAGTATGGAAAGAGAAGATGAGAGTTAGAAATCGTAAAGGGGCGACAGAATTACTAGAGGCAAATCCCCAGTATGTGGTCCTCAATCCTTTAGAAGCCAAGGGAAAATGGCGGGACTTGTTTGGCAATGATAATCCCATTCATGTGGAAGTTGGAAGTGGAAAGGGTGCCTTTGTTTCAGGGATGGCCAAGCAGAACCTTGACATCAACTATATCGGGATTGATATTCAAAAGTCTGTTTTGAGCTACGCTTTGGACAAGGTTCTTGAAGTTGGAGTGCCTAACATCAAGCTCTTGTGGGTAGATGGTTCTGACTTGACTGACTACTTTGAAGACGGTGAGATTGATCGCTTGTATCTGAACTTTTCAGATCCTTGGCCGAAAAAACGCCATGAAAAGCGTCGTTTGACCTACAAGACCTTCTTGGATACCTTCAAACGTATCTTGCCTGAAAATGGAGAAATTCATTTCAAGACGGATAACCGTGGCTTGTTTGAGTACAGCCTAGTGAGCTTTTCTCAGTATGGCATGAAACTCAATGGTGTCTGGTTAGATTTACATGCCAGTGATTTTGAAGGCAATGTCATGACAGAATACGAGCAAAAATTCTCCAACAAGGGGCAAGTTATCTACCGAGTTGAGGCAGAATTTTAAGAAATAGCCTAAAATCAGGCTGTATAAGTGCTTTTGCTTTACATAAGTTGGCAAACGTGCTATACTGATAGTAAGAATATGAAAAGTGAGGCGGGGAAATATCTTCGCCTCTTGCTTATGAGGAGGTGGACGCAATCGCAACAATCGTAGAATTAGTCAGAGAAGTTGTAGAACCTGTC
The DNA here is from genome assembly GCF_013277175.1 of Streptococcus sp. 3167. Classification (NCBI taxonomy): domain Bacteria; kingdom Bacillati; phylum Bacillota; class Bacilli; order Lactobacillales; family Streptococcaceae; genus Streptococcus; species Streptococcus sp. 3167. Next base: position 23,676 of record NZ_VMML01000028.1, read on the forward strand.
ATAGAAGCACCTTTCGAACTCGTGGATATCGAGTATGGAAAGATTGGCAGTGACATGATTCTCAGTATTTTTGTAGATAAACCTGAAGGAATTACCTTGAACGACACGGCAGACTTGACAGAAATGATCAGTCCTGTCCTAGACACCATCAAGCCAGATCCCTTCCCAGAACAATATTTCCTAGAAATTACCAGTCCAGGCTTGGAACGTCCTTTGAAAACCAAAGATGCCGTCGCTGGAGCGGTTGGGAAATACATCCATGTCGGGCTCTACCAAGCCATCGATAAGCAAAAGGTCTTTGAAGGAACCTTGTTGGCCTTCGAAGAGGACGAGTTGACTATGGAATATATGGACAAGACACGTAAGAAAACTGTCCAAATTCCATACAGTTTAGTATCAAAAGCACGTTTAGCAGTTAAATTATAGAAAAAGAAAGGATAGCTTTTGAGGATTCAAAAGTGAAGAAAACATGAGTAAAGAAATGCTAGAGGCCTTCCGCATTTTGGAAGAAGACAAGGGAATCAAAAAAGAAGATATCATCGACGCAGTAGTAGAGTCGCTTCGTTCCGCTTATCGCAGACGCTATGGTCAATCAGACAGCGTAGCCATTGACTTTAACGAAAAAACAGGTGACTTTACCGTTTACACTGTCCGTGAAGTTGTTGATGAAGTATTTGATAGCCGTTTGGAAATCAGCTTGAAAGATGCTCTTGCCATCAATTCAGCCTATGAACTTGGTGATAAAATCAAGTTTGAAGAAGCGCCTGCTGAGTTTGGTCGTGTAGCAGCCCAATCTGCCAAACAAACTATCATGGAAAAAATGCGCAAGCAAACACGTGCCATCACTTACAATACTTACAAAGAGCATGAACAAGAAATCATGTCTGGTACTGTAGAACGCTTTGACAACCGCTTCATCTATGTCAACCTTGGCAGCATCGAAGCCCAATTGTCAAAACAAGACCAAATCCCTGGAGAAGTTTTTGCTTCTCATGATCGTATTGAAGTTTATGTCTACAAGGTTGAAGATAACCCTCGCGGTGTCAATGTCTTTGTTAGCCGTAGCCATCCAGAAATGATCAAACGCTTGATGGAGCAAGAAATTCCTGAGGTCTATGACGGAACTGTTGAAATCATGAGCGTGGCTCGTGAAGCTGGTGACCGTACCAAGGTTGCCGTTCGTAGCCACAATCCAAACGTGGATGCTATCGGTACAATCGTTGGACGTGGTGGTGCTAATATCAAGAAGATTACTAGCAAATTCCACCCAGCTCGCTACGATGCTAAGAATGACCGCATGGTACCAATCGAAGAAAACATCGACGTTATCGAGTGGGTAGCAGATCCAGCTGAATTTATCTACAATGCTATCGCTCCTGCTGAAGTTGACCAAGTTATCTTTGATGAAAACGACAGCAAACATGCCTTGGTGGTTGTTCCAGATAACAAGCTTTCTCTTGCTATTGGTCGTCGTGGACAAAACGTGCGCTTGGCGGCTCACTTGACTGGTTACCGTATCGATATCAAATCTGCTAGCGAATTTGAAGCCATGGAAGACGCTGCTTCAGTAGAGTTGGAAGTAGAAAACGATACTGTAGAAGAATAAAAGCTGCTAGAGGAGGGAAAGATGAAAACGAGAAAAATCCCTTTGCGCAAGTCTGTCGTGTCCAATGAAGTGATTGATAAGCGTGATTTGCTCCGCATTGTCAAGAACAAGGAAGGACAAGTCTTTATCGATCCGACAGGCAAGGCCAATGGCCGTGGTGCTTATATCAAACTAGACAATGCAGAAGCCCTAGAGGCGAAAAAGAAGAAGGTCTTTAACCGTAGCTTTAGCATGGAAGTGGAAGAAAGCTTTTATGACGAGTTGATCGCTTATGTGGATCACAAAGTGAAAAGAAGAGAGTTAGGACTTGAATAAGCAAAAGATAAGCAATCTCTTGGGACTTGCTCAGAGAGCAGGGCGGATTATATCGGGTGAAGAATTGGTGGTCAAGGCCATTCAAGACGGCAAGGCCAAGTTGGTCTTTCTAGCTCATGATGCTGGACCCAATCTGACCAAGAAGATTCAAGATAAAAGTCATTATTATCAAGTAGAAATTGTAACCGTGTTTTCAACACTGGAATTAAGCATAGCAGTCGGTAAATCAAGAAAGGTTTTGACTGTGACAGATGCTGGATTTACAAAGAAAATGAGGTCTCTTATGGAATAGAAGAGGAGGACATGATTTGTCTAAGAAAAGATTGTACGAAATCGCAAAAGAACTTGGAAAAGAAAGTAAAGAAGTTGTAGCGCGTGCAAAAGAGTTGGGCTTGGATGTGAAAAGCCACTCATCAAGTGTGGAAGAAGCTGTCGCTGCAAAAATCGCTGCCAGCTTTAAGCCTGCAGCTGCTCCGAAAGTAGAAGCAAAACCTGCAGCACCAAAAGCAAGTGCAGAAAAGAAAGCCGAAAAATCTGAGCCAGCTAAACCAGCTGTAGCTAAGGAAGAGGCAAAACCTGCAGCACCAAAAGTAAGTGCAGAAAAGAAAGCCGAAAAATCTGAGCCAGCTAAACCAGCTGTAGCTAAGGAAGAGGCAAAACCGGCTGAGCCAGTTGCTCCGAAAACAGAAAAAGTAGCAGCGAAACCGCAAAGTCGTAATTTCAAGGCTGAGCGTGAAGCCCGTGCTAAAGAGCAGGCAGAACGACGCAAGCAAAATAAGGGCAATAACCGTGACCAACAACAAAACGGAAACCGTCAGAAAAACGACGGCCGTAATGGTGGAAAACAAGGTCAAAGCAACCGCGACAATCGTCGCTTTAATGACCAAGCTAAGAAGCAGCAAGGTCAGCAAAAACGTAGAAATGAGCGCCGTCAGCAAGAGGATAAACGTTCAAATCAAGCGGCTCCACGTATTGACTTTAAAGCCCGTGCAGCAGCCCTAAAAGCAGAGCAAAATGCAGAGTACGCTCGTTCAAGTGAGGAACGCTTCAAGCAGTACCAGGCTGCTAAAGAAGCCTTGGCTCAAGCTAACAAACGCAAGGAACCAGAGGAAATCTTTGAAGAAGCGGCTAAGTTAGCTGAACAAGCACAGCAAGTTCAAGCAGTGGTTGAAGTCGTCCCTGAGAAAAAAGAACCTGCAGTGGATACACGTCGTAAAAAACAAGCTCGACCAGACAAAAATCGTGACGATTATGATCATGAAGAAGATGGTCCTAGAAAACAACAAAAGAATCGAAGTAGTCAAAATCAAGTGAGAAATCAAAGAAATAGTAACTGGAATAACAACAAAAAGAACAAAAAAGGCAATAACAAGAACAACCGCAATCAGACTCCAAAACCTGTTACAGAGCGTAAATTCCATGAATTGCCAACAGAATTTGAGTATACAGATGGTATGACCGTTGCGGAAATCGCAAAACGTATCAAACGTGAACCAGCTGAAATTGTTAAGAAACTCTTTATGATGGGTGTCATGGCCACACAAAACCAATCCTTGGATGGGGAAACAATTGAACTCCTCATGGTGGATTACGGTATCGAAGCCAAACAAAAGGTTGAAGTGGATAATGCTGACATCGAACGTTTCTTTGTCGAAGATGGTTATCTCAATGAAAATGAATTGGTTGAGCGTCCACCAGTTGTAACTATCATGGGACACGTTGACCACGGTAAAACAACACTCCTAGATACCCTTCGTAATTCTCGTGTTGCGACAGGTGAAGCAGGTGGTATCACTCAGCATATCGGTGCCTACCAAATCGTGGAAAATGGCAAGAAGATTACTTTCCTTGATACACCGGGACACGCGGCCTTTACATCTATGCGTGCGCGTGGTGCTTCTGTTACCGATATTACGATTTTGGTCGTAGCGGCAGATGACGGGGTTATGCCTCAGACTATCGAAGCCATCAACCACTCAAAAGCGGCCAATGTTCCAATCATCGTAGCTATCAACAAGATTGATAAACCAGGTGCTAACCCAGAACGCGTTATCGGTGAATTGGCAGAGCATGGAGTTATGTCAACTGCTTGGGGTGGAGATTCTGAATTTGTTGAAATCTCAGCTAAATTCAACCAAAACATCGAAGAATTGTTGGAAACAGTCCTTCTTGTAGCTGAAATTCAAGAACTCAAGGCAGACCCAACAGTGCGTGCTATCGGTACGGTTATCGAAGCGCGCTTGGATAAAGGAAAAGGTGCGGTCGCAACCCTTCTTGTACAACAAGGTACCTTGAATGTTCAAGACCCAATCGTTGTCGGAAATACCTTCGGTCGTGTCCGTGCTATGACCAACGACCTTGGTCGTCGTGTTAAAGTTGCTGGACCATCAACACCAGTTTCAATTACAGGTTTGAATGAAGCACCGATGGCGGGTGACCACTTTGCCGTTTACGAAGATGAAAAATCTGCGCGTGCAGCAGGTGAAGAGCGTGCCAAACGTGCCCTCATGAAACAACGTCAAGCTACCCAACGTGTTAGCCTTGAAAACCTCTTTGATACCCTTAAAGCTGGTGAACTCAAGTCTGTTAACGTTATCATTAAGGCTGACGTACAAGGTTCAGTTGAAGCCCTTTCTGCATCACTTCAGAAAATCGATGTGGAAGGTGTCAAAGTGACCATCGTCCACTCAGCGGTCGGTGCTATCAATGAATCTGACGTGACCCTTGCCGAAGCTTCAAATGCCTTTATCGTTGGTTTCAACGTACGCCCTACACCACAAGCTCGTCAACAAGCAGAAGCTGACGATGTGGAAATTCGTCTCCACAGCATTATCTATAAGGTTATCGAAGAGATGGAAGAAGCCATGAAAGGGATGCTTGATCCAGAATTCGAAGAAAAAGTTATCGGTGAAGCAGTTATTCGTGAAACCTTCAAGGTGTCTAAAGTGGGAACTATCGGTGGATTTATGGTTATCAACGGTAAGGTTGCCCGTGACTCTAAAGTCCGTGTTATCCGTGATGGTGTCGTTATCTATGATGGTGAACTCGCAAGCTTGAAACACTATAAAGACGACGTTAAGGAAGTTACAAACGGCCGTGAAGGTGGAATGATGATCGACGGCTACAATGATATTAAGATGGATGATGTGATTGAGGCCTATGTCATGGAAGAAATCAAGAGATAATAGAGAAACGATAGCTCATTTGACTCGTCGTCAACAGCGCCTTGATGAACTTCAGTTCTATCTAAGGCTTGTTTCCTAGATTCAAATGGCTCTAGTTCCTCTATCTAATAAAAATAGCTAGGTCTGCTGGCCTAGCTTTTGGTTCAAAGTAGAGAAAGGAATATCATGGCAAATCATTTCCGTACAGATCGTGTGGGCATGGAAATCAAGCGTGAAGTCAATGAGATTTTGCAAAAGAAAGTCCGTGATCCACGTGTCCAAGGTGTGACCATCACAGATGTTCAGATGCTGGGTGACTTGTCTGTTGCCAAGGTTTATTACACCATTTTGAGTAACCTTGCTTCGGATATCCAAAAAGTCCAAATCGGGCTTGAAAAAGCAACTGGTACCATCAAACGTGAACTTGGTCGCAATTTGAAATTGTACAAAATCCCAGATTTGACCTTCGTCAAAGACGAGTCCATCGAGTATGGAAACAAGATTGACGAGATGCTACGCAATCTGGATAAGAACTAAAGAAGAGGGGCAACCCTCTTTTTTGGTGGAGAAAAAGGCAATAAAACATGATGGGGGAATCTTTCTAGACTTATACTCAATGAAAATCAAAGAGCAAACTAGGAAACTAGCCGCAGGCTGTACTGGAGTAGGGCAAGGTGAAGCTGACGTAGTTTGAATTTGATTTTCGAAGAGTATTAAAAATTATTAAAAAGATTTATAAAATTTAGATAGTGTGATATTATGAGATAAAGATACAAGAGAAAGAGGTATTTATATGGCTGAACAAGACTTAGCTATGCAAGTATTGCAACAAGTGGTGAAACTACCTGTTGTTAAGGTTGATCGTTCGAAGTTTTTAGTGGATAAGTTTTCCAAAGAATTAGATTCACAGGACATTCCTACCTTATTAGAACAAGGCCCAACGTCTCTCTTATCTTAAGAAATCTTAGATCGAGTGGCTAATGTCTGTATTAGGGATAATGTTTTATTAGCGAGTGGGACTTCTGTTGTTGCAGGATTACCAGGTGGACTTGCCATGGCAATTACCATACCAGCGAATATAGCTCAATTTTATGCTTTTTCTTTAAAATTAGCTCAAGAACTAGGGTATATTTTATGAGATATGTGAGAAGGAAATATAAAAGAGAATGATGAAATACAAATGTAATAGGTACATATATGTGGTATACTAGTTATAGTAGATTTTAATTGCTTATATCGAGTGAATTCTCATATTAGTGAGGAATTTTTAAATGGAATTACAATTTAATTTAGAACTAGTAGAAACCTATAAAAGTAATAGTCAGAAGGCACGTATCTTAATGGAGGATTGGGTTTATCGTCAGTCTTATTGCCCTAATTGTGGGAAAAATCCTTTAAATCATTTTGAAAATAATAGACCTGTAGCAGATTTTTACTGTAATCATTGTAGTGAGGAGTTTGAACTAAAGAGCAAAAAAGGAAATTTTTCATCAACAATCAATGATGGTGCTTATGTAACGATGATGGAGCGTGTGCAGGTAGATAATAATTCTAATTTCTTTTTTAACTTATACAAAAAATTTTGAGGTAAATAATTTTCTTGTCCTTCCGAAGCAATTTGTTACACCGAAATCAATTATTCAAAGGAAGCCACTTGCGCCAACTGCTAGACGAGCAGGTTGGATTGGTTGTAACATTGATTTATCACAAGTACTTTCTAAAGGAAGAATATTTTTTGTGAAAAATGGACAAGTTAGAGATCCAGAAAAAGTTACAAAAGAATTTAAGCAAAGTTTATTTTTAAGGAAGAACTCTCTTTCAGTAAGAGGTTGGACAATAGAAATTCTAAATTGTATAGATAAGATAGAGGGTTCAGAATTTACCCTTGAAGATATGTATCGTTTTGAAAGTGACCTAAAAAATATCTTTGTTAAGAACAATCATATCAAAGAAAAGATTAGGCAACAGCTTCAAATATTAAGAGACAAAGAAATAATAGAATTTAAAGGTAGAGGAAAGTATCGGAAATTATGAAAACTTATGTGTAATGGTTTATACTTTATCAGACCCTGATTGTGTGAGGTGGTTGTCTGAAAATATGGAGTTTGGTGATGAGAAACAACTTTTTTTATTGAATAAAAAATATAGCTGGGAATATGGAGATGAATTACCAGAGTGGTTGGAAAGCCCAAAACTATATAGATTATTGCTAATAAGTGAATGATTGGAAAGCAATTTAAAACTGAAAAAGTATACAGTAGAAATTACAGAAACTTTATCACGTTTAGTAAGTATAGAGGCTGAAAATCCAGATGAAGCCGAACGACTTGTAAGAGAAAAGTATAAGAGTTGTGAAATTGTTCTTGATTCAGATGATTTTCAGAACTATGACACTAGCATATATGATTAGATAGATGTTTTTATTTTGTCACACAAAAAAGAGGCTCGCACCTCTTTTTTAGTTTCAGATAAATTAATCAATTTTTTTAATAAATTTAGCAATTTCTTTTACAATCTCAGTAACCAAAGCATTTCCCATAAAAAACATTCTCATTTTATCAGATACCTCTACAATAGATCCATCTAACAATTTCTTTTTAGCTGTCCAATCATCTGGGAAATCCTGAAGGCGTTCAGCTTCAATGGGTGTAATTAATCTATATTTATTGTTTACAAATAATAAATGTGTGGAACGATTAACTGTTCCTTCGGATGTAAGCATTGTTCGTCCTGGAAGGTTTAAATCATCATAAGGGGACATTCCTCCTTCTGAATAGATGTATTGATGTCCGTCAGAGGATGTTCGTTCAATTTTCTTAGGTCCTCTAAGATATTGAAATTTTTCCAATTTTGACTGATCAGTTAAAAAATATTTTTCAGGTACTTCAGACTCATCTTGAAGAATTTCTCCTAGAGTGATAGGATTGCCATTGTAATTAGGTTCTGTATCAATAGAATAGTATTTTCCATGTCTCATAATTCCTGTATTCCAAACAGTACCAGTAAAAGTATCTGAAACTTCAACTATATCATTTGGTAACTCATAAAACACATGACGATTTTTAACTGCTATAGGTTTAATAGGAAATTGTTTTGCAAATAGACCTTGATTGAAAATATAGTCATCATACCTATTATCTTCAAAGATTTCTTCATTTTTTTCGTAAAGATTGTCATTTTTTGGGCAAAGACTGTATCATTTCGATATACGAAAAAGAATACACGACGTCTTCGTTGGCTTCTTCCATACTCAGCAGCATTAATAACTCTCCACTCTACAGAATATCCAAGGTTATTAAAAGCTGTTAGCATGATTGCAAAATCACGTCCTCTCTGTTTTGAGGGCGCTTTTAAAAGCCTATCCACGTTTTCCAGAATTAAGTATTTGGGTTTAATGATTTCAGTTGCTCTAATGATTTCCCAAAATAAAACTCCTTTTTTTCCTTCAATACCTTTTTCATCTTTCTTGCTACGCGCAACAGAGTAATCTTGGCAAGGAAAACCACCGACAATCATATCGGCATCCATTTTGGAAAATTGTTCGTCTGTTACATCAGAGATACTAATATTGATGTTTTCGCTATTGGGGAAGTGATAATCATAGACCTCAAATGCGTCTTGAGATTTACGAGATGGTTCCCATTGGTTTGCCCATTTTGTTTTAAAGAGTTGCTTATCGGCATTTTCTAATCCTATCCGAAAACCGCCAACTCCAGCAAATAGTTCGAGAACTTTCATCTTTTCTCCTTCATTTTTTTTACAGTTTAATCCATTATATACTATTTTCAATGATTGATCAAGTATTAATGTTTGCTTTAGTTTAATTTGATATAATATAAAAGATAGGAGAAGAAAATGGATCAAAACTTATTTAACTATAACGATGAAGATATCGATAGTGTTATTGAATATTCTCATAAACTATTAAATAGAAAATTTTCCGATGTTATGGAAGAGTATAATCGTTCGCTTTATAAATCATATGACGATTATAATGATAGAGTAGTCTCTGAGGTACAAGATAAAGCAATTAGTATGAAGTCAAAAGGGCAGTATGGAAATTATATTGAAAAATATTTCTATGGTTACCAGCCAAATAGTGACTCGGAAGCTGACTTTGAAAAAATAGGTGTAGAGTTAAAAGTTACTCCTTTTAAGATAAACAAAAATGGGACACTTAGTGCAAAAGAACGACTTGTATTAACAATACTAAACTATATGGAGGAAAATTTAGAGGATTTTTACTCCACTCATTTATGGAAAAAATGTGCAAAGATTTTGTTATTGTTTTACAATGGCTTAATTCCCAATCAAACAATGAAGGACTATGTCATTGAAAAAATATTTTTATATGAATGGTTTGAGGAGGATATGGCAGTCATCCTTGAAGACTATCAGAAGATTATAGATAAAATCAAAAATGGAAGGGCACATGAATTATCAGAATCAGATGGAAACTATTTATCAACTTGTACAAAAGGTGCAGGTAAAGGAAAGGATTTAAGACAGCAACCATTTAGTCATGAATTAGCAAAACAAAGAGCTTGGGAATTAAAATCAAGTTATATGACCTATCTGATTAATCATAAAATTTTTAACCAATCAGATCAAGAAAGTGTTTTGGCTAATTTTAGGGGTGAAAAAAAGTCATTTACTGAGGTTATTGCAGAGAAGATTCTTTCCTACAAAGGTTTCTCTGAACAAAAGTTATATGATAGATTTGAAGTGAATCCCAAGGCAAAAGGTAAGAATAGTACTCTGATTAGAAAAATTTTAGGCTTGACAGGGGATTTGGATAAGACCAAAGAATTTCAAAAAGCAAACATGAATTTGAGAGTTATTCGAGTAGATAAGAATAATTTACCTAAGGAAGACTCTCCATTTAAAACTTATTGTTTTAAAGAATTAGCAGCAACAGATAGTTAGGAATCATCACATGTTTATAATGAAATTTATAATAAACGATTCCTTTTCGTTATTTTTAAGGAAATTGAACCTAAGCTATTTGTATTAGATTCTATCAAATTTTGGGGATTTCAGGATAGACAATTAGAAGAAATCCAAAGAGTGTGGCAGGAAACTAGACAAATTATTTCTGACGGAGTTAAATTAACTCAAAATGGTAATAAAGTTTCAACTAATTTCCCTCAAAGTAAGATAAATAGAATTCTATTTACGAAATTACATGCTACCAATGCTTACTATGAAATTGAAAAAGGAAAATTTGTTGGGAAAGGCTCATTATCTGATACAGATGAACTTCCAGATGGACGTAGGATTACAAAACACTCCTTTTGGATGCCTAAGAAGTTTATAAAAGAAATATTAGATGGGAATTGGGATTGATAGTATTTATAATCAATTTGTGATAAACAAAAAAAGAGGCTCACACCTCTTTTTCTTATTTCTTTTTATGATTTAATACGGCATTGAGGACAATGGCGAGTAGGCTGGCTACGACGATTCCGTTTGAGAAGAACATTTGGAAGGCTGTCGGCATGCTGACAAAGAGATTACTGTTGTTGAGTCCGACACCTGCAGCGATTGAAACAGCTGCGATAAGGAAGTTATGTTCATTGTTAGCAAAGTCAACACGAGCGAGGATTTGCATCCCTTGAATGGATACAAAACCAAACATCACCAGCATGGCACCACCGAGGACAGGGCTCGGAATGATTTGAGCAAGGGCACCAAACTTAGGAAGGAGTCCAAGGAGAACCAGGAAACCAGCTGCGTAGTAGATTGGCAGGCGAGTCTTGATACCTGATAATTTAACCAAACCAACGTTTTGTGAAAATCCGGTGTAAGGGAAGGTGTTAAAGATTCCTCCGAGAAGTACGGCCAAACCTTCTGCGCGGTAACCGTTGCGCAGGCGCGTGCTGTCGATTGGATCTTTCGTGATATCAGACAAGGCTAGGTAAACACCAGTCGACTCAACCATAGACACCGTTGCGATGATACACATCATGACAATAGATGAGATTTCAAAGGTTGGCATCCCAAAGTAGAGTGGAGTTGGGACATGGACAAGTGGTGCTGACGCAACAGGAGAGAAGTCCACCAAACCCATGCTAGCAGCAATGGCGGTTCCAACAACCAGACCAATCAAAATAGAGATAGACTTGATAAATCCTTTGGTAAAGATGTTGATCAAGAGGATAATCAGAACAGTAATAGCTGCAAGCAAGAGACTTTGACCAGTTGGTTCTGGAACGTTATTTCCCATATTTCCAATAGCGACAGGGATCAAGGTTAAACCAATCGTGGTAATAACAGATCCTGTTACGATAGATGGGAAGAGATTGGCTACTTTTGAGAAGATACCTGAAACAAGAACCACGTAAATCCCTGATGCGATAAGGGCACCAAACATAGCGCCACTACCATGGCTTTGCCCAATCATAATCAAGGGAGCTACCGACTGGAAGGCAACCCCAAGAACGACTGGTAGCCCAATCCCAAAGTATTTGTTGAGTTGGAGTTGGAGGAAGGTTGCCACACCACACATGAAGATATCTGTGGAAATCAGGTAGGTCAACTGCTCAGTTGAATAGCCAAGGGCTGTCGCAATCATGATGGGAACCAGGATAGATCCTGAGTACATGGCTAGTAAGTGCTGCAAGCCAAGAACGGCTGCTTGCGAATGTTTTTCTTGAGTTTGCATTAGAGATCTGCCTCCTTAAATACGACTTGACCATTTTCAAAACGATCCAAACGAGCGAGTGATAGAACAGGGTAACCTGCTTTTTCAAGCAAATCACGGCCATCTTGGAAAGATTTTTCAATTACGATACCGATAGCTTCGACTGTGGCTCCAGCCTGTTCGATGATCTGAATCAAGCCTTTAGCAGCTTGGCCGTTAGCAAGGAAATCGTCGATAATCAATACCTTGTCCTCTGGTGAGAGGAATTTTCCAGCGATAGAAACGGTGCTGGTTACCTGCTTGGTAAAGGAGTAGACTTGGGCAGTTAAGATGCCTTCATTCATAGTGATGTTTTTAGCTTTTTTAGCGAAAATCATGGGAATGTTTAAGGATTCAGCTGTAAAAAGGGCTGGGGCAATGCCTGACGCTTCAATGGTCACAACCTTAGTAATGCCAGCAGCAGCAAATTTTTCCGCAAAAACCTTACCAATCTCTCGCATCAAGCTAAAGTCAACTTGGTGGGTTAAAAAGGAATCCACCTTGAGGATGTTGTCACCCAAGATATGCCCATCCTTGAGGATGCGCTCTTCTAATAATTTCATAAGACCTCCTAAAGTCTAAAAGCCAATCCATTTGCTTGTTTATAGTTTCCAGCAAGAAATAGAAAAAGGATCTACTTAATCCCTAAGTAAGTCCCCAAAATAGGCATGGCAAAAACGGCCATATCTCCAAGTTAACTTACTTATTGTTAGGTGTTCCGGCACCTTGTAGAAACGTCGTGCCAATTCACGACATAAACAAGTAACATGATATTCAATTTCAAATAGGCTTGAGCCAATGTTTTTATTTTACACTAAATAACTTTAGAAATCAACTGTTTTGTTAGTGTTTTGGTTTAAAAAACGAACAAATATAATAAAAATGGGCAAGAATTAACTTATTGACTAACATTTAGAAGGTTTTTCCATCATAAAAGGGCATATTATTAGGTTTTTAAATACCTGACAATATGCCTCTTTCTAACTTTAAAGACTTTTTCCCAATCTTTATTATTCTACTCGCTAAATCTTAAAAAATAGCCATCTGGATCCAAAATCGCAAATTCATGGGGATATATAAAGCTATCTCCTACTCGAAATTCTCTTTTTGTCAGGGGACGATGGATAGGATAGTCAGCTTCCAGCAGTTTTTGGTGGAGCTGAGGAACATCTGCAATGCCAAAGGAAATATTGACACCGCGCCCGAAAGGATAGGTCAGCTGAGCTAATTCTTCTGCGCTGCCTTCTTCTAGCATAAGTTGGCAGTCTTCAAGCGAGAGGAAGAGAAATTTCTCCTCGGGACGCTCGTATTCGACAGAGAATCCTAGCAGGTCGCAGTAGAAGTGACGTGATTTTTCGATGTCAGATACTACAAATTCAGGAATGACAGCTTGATAGTCCATTCGTTTTCTCCTTAGAGTTCAATCTCCAAGACAATCGGTGTATGGTCTTGACGAGCTCCTGAGTCGATCATATCAGACTTGGTCACCTTGTCAGAGATGCGGTTACTTGTGAGCCAGTAGTCGATTCTCCAGCCTGTATTGTTGATTTTAGAAGTCTTGCTGCGTTGTGCCCACCAAGTGTAGCGTTCAGGAACATCGCCGTGAACATGGCGGAAGGTGTCTGTAAATCCAGTTGCCAAAAGGTTGGTAAATCCAGCACGTTCCTCGTCGGTAAATCCTGGTGAACGGCGGTTGCTAGCAGGATTTGCAAGGTCGATTTCATTGTGGGCAACGTTGTAATCACCGGTCGCAAGAACTGGTTTTTCTTTGTCTAGTTCAGCCAAGTACTCAGCATATTTGACATCCCAGACTTGGCGTTCTTCCAAGCGTTTGAGACCATCACCAGCATTTGGTGTGTAAACCTGGGTCACGAAAAATTTATCAAATTCCAAAGTGATGATGCGGCCTTCCAAGTCCATGGTAGAAGGGGCACCGATTTCTGGGAAAGTGACAGTAGGTGTGAGTTCTTTCTTATAGAGGAACATAGTACCAGCATAGCCTTTGCGGGCAGGTTCTTGAGAAGAGCGCCACGTGTTTTCGTAGCCTGGGAAGAGTTCTTCTAAAATTTCCAAGTGTTTCTTTGTAGGCCCTTTGGCAGAAAGCTTGGTTTCTTGGATAGCGATAATATCAGCATTTTCAGCGACCAAGGTTTGTAGGACTTCTTGGGACAATTTGGCACGAGCTGAATCACTAGTTAGGGCAGCGTTTAGGGAATCAATATTCCATGAGATAAGTTTCATAAAGTTACCTTTTTCATTCAGATTATAGATTTTATTATACCAAAAAAAGGTCTATTTCCCCAACGTATGGTTTGAAAAATCACTCTTTAGACTTTATCCTGAGAAAATAAAAATTCCCTAAACTATTTAGAAAAAAATCTAAATAGCTCTTGTGTTTAGAATAGAAAGGTGTATAATGTTATTTAGAAAAATATCTAAATAGAAAGTGAAGTTACATATATGTCAAATAAGAGAACAATCCTTCTTTTTGTGGTCTTGGCTTATGCCCTTGCTTGGATAATATGGTTGGCACTATGGATAGGTGGTGTTGGTCTAAATTCTCCATGGAGTCAACTTGCTAGTATTGTAGCCATGTGGATGCCTGCGCTTGCAGTCTTTCTCTTAGGGAAAATCACGAATCAACCTAGTGGAATCAAATCTAAATTAGCCGTGAATCTCAAGAGGAACTGGCGCTTTTACTTACTAGCTATCTGGTTACCAGCAGTTATCAGTTTTTTAGGAGCGGGACTTTATTTTCTTGTATTTCCTAGCAATTTCAGCCTTGGTTTTGAATCTATTCAAGCTATTTTACAAGAAAAAGGTGTCTCTCAATCAGCCATTCCCTTATCTTTCTTGGCTTTGATTCAAATCCTAGCTAGTTTGACTTACGCTCCTTTTCTTAATAGTTTCTTTGCATTAGGGGAGGAAATTGGTTGGCGTGGCTATCTTTACCCAGTGCTAAGAGGACGCTTTTCAAGAGTCCAGACTCATGTCTTGCTTGGTCTCATTTGGAGTCTTTGGCATCTACCAATCAATTTGCAAGGCTATAATTATGGACTATCTTATTTTTCTTATCCCGTTTTAGGAGTTGTCGCCATGTTTCTATTTTGTTTTAGCCTAGGAATATTGTTAAGCTGGTTGTTGGAAAAGACAGGCTCTATCTGGGCTTCAGTCCTATTTCATGGGGCAATCAATGCAACTGCAGGTATTGGGTTACTCTTTCAATTACCAGGAGAAAAAGTTTCAAGCCTCTTGATTTTAGACCCATCACCGACAGGAATGCTATCAGTTCTACCTTGCTTAGTCCTAGCCCTACTAATATTACAAAGGGAAAGGAGGCATTATGAGTTTTGCAAATAGCTTTAAAGCCTTATCTCATTCAGTTAGGAGAGAGATTTTGAATTTACTCAAAACAGGTAGATTACCTGCAGGAGAAATTGCCAGTCAATTCGAGTTGACTAGTGCAACTATTTCACACCATCTCACGATTTTGAAAGCAGCGGATTTGATTCATGAAATGAAAGAAAAAAACTTTATTTATTATGAGTTAAATACATCGGTTTTAGAGGATATAATGGTTTGGTTAGCAGATCTGAAAGGAGATCATTTTGATGAAGATAAAAATCAATAAGAAATTGGTATTATTTACGAGCATTCTCATCCTACTACCTTCCCTTGTAGGTTGTGTTTTCTGGAATCAATTACCAGAGGAGATACCCACTCATTTTAATCTACTGGGTCAAGCAGATGGCTACAATCATAAAATGTCTGCTATCTTTGGATTACCGACTCTCATGCTTTTGATGCATTGGTTGCTTCTATTTTTAATGATTAAGGATCCTAAATCTAGCAATATCAGTTCAAAAATACAAGTTTTGATTTACTGGATTATTCCTTTTGTATCTTGTCTATTAATGATTTCTATCTTCGGAGAATCTTTGGGTTATTCCATGATGAGCGGGATTCTAGCTCAGATTTTTATGGGAGTCGTGATGATCGTAATTGGAAATTATCTACCAAAAACACACCGAAATTATATAATCGGTATTCGACTTCCGTGGACCTTGGAGAATGATAAAAACTGGAGAAAAACGCATCGCCTAGCTGGGAAAATTTGGGTATTCGGAGGATTGTTATTGTTTCTAAATTCCTTTGTGCAACTATATGTTTACTGGGTATTCTTCTTGACACTTTTCTTTGTAGTGATAATTCCTAGTGTCTATTCTTATCAATTATCAAAATTAGAATCTTGAAATAGCTACTGGAGTCATTAGTTTGAGAAGTTGGTCTGATATGTCTGTTTCCCCAACGTATGGTTTGAAAAATCACCCTCTTTCATTTATAATGAAGAATGATTTTATGAAAAGGCGTGAAAATAAATGAAATTTTACTCATATGAATATGTTCTTAGCCAAATCAGTCAGCAAAATGGAATCATGATTGGCTTTGGGATTATTCTCCTAGCTATCACAGGTTTTTTTGCTTTTAAAGCTTATCGAGATAAAAAGGGGACTAAGTTTCGGGAATTGGTCATGATTTTAGCCTTGACTTTAGTAGCCATGCTTTTGGTGACAATTTCAAAATACCAGACCAATCAAGCCTCTAACAACCAATTTCAAACTTCACTTCATTTTATAGAGGTCGTTTCCAAAGACTTGGGAGTGGATAAATCAGAAGTTTACGTAAATACTTCAGTTACCACTGATGGAGCGCTTGTCAAGGTAGGTTCAAATGTCTATCGTGCTATGAACGGGAGCGAATTAGACAAGTATCTTTTAAAGAAATTAGAATTGCATCAAACAGACGTTATTGAATTGGTGAAGGTAAACAAGTGACACTCAACTGTATGGAAATTGTAATCGAACTGGCCTTGGGGCTCTTCTCACTTGTTTTGTTATCAATGTGACAGGAAAGGGGAACTTAGCACCTAACTCTGCGACAGATTAAATTCAGAATTATGTTCTCTGTGCTATCATTGGTGGTGTGATTTACAATAGTTCTATCAGCATTTTGCAGTACGAGGTGATTTTACTGATGTGGACTATTTTGGTTTTGACCCTCAAGTGGCTTCATAATATTCGTTTTGTGAAATGTTTGATTGATGGTAAGCCAACTCTCCTCATCAAACATGAGAAGATTGACCTAGAAGCCTGTCGTTCGGTTGATTTGTTTGGGGTGGATGTAACCCTCAAACTTCGTAGCCAAGGGATTTTCCAGATGAAGCAAGTTGAACGAGCTGTGCAGGAGCAAAATGACCAACTCATCGTGGTCCAAATGGGAGATGAAAATCCTAAGTATCTAATTGTGACTGATGGTGTTATCCAAGTAGAAGTCTTGGAATCGCTTGGCTGTAGCGAAGAGTGGTTGATTGATAATCTCGGCAAACAAGGGCATGACAATGTAGCCAATATCTTTATCGCTGAGTATGACAAAGGTGACGTTACAGTTGTAACCTATGAATAAGAAAAACCTGGGGTCGGAGTCTCAGGTTTCCATTTGGAACTAGAAAGGAATTTTATGTCCATTATTCAAAAACTCTGGTGGTTTTTTAAGCTAGAAAAACGCCGTTATCTAGTCGGAATTGTGGCCTTGGTCTTGGTTTCTGTCCTTAACCTCATTCCCCCAATGGTCATGGGGCGGATCATTGATGCTATCACATCGGGGCAATTAATTCAGAATGAACTACTTATTTACCTATTTTACTTGCTTCTTGCGGCCTTTGGTATGTACTATCTGCGCTATGTTTGGCGTATGTATATTCTTGGGACATCCTACCGTCTGGGGCAGATTATGAGGTCTCGCTTGTTTGAGCATTTTACAAAGATGTCTCCAGCCTTTTATCAAACCTATCGGACGGGGGACTTGATGGCACACGCAACCAATGATATCAATTCTTTGACGAGTCTTGCAGGTGGTGGTGTTATATCTGCGGTGGATGCCTCTATTACAGCTTTAGTGACTTTGCTGACCATGCTCTTTAGCATTTCCTGGCAGATGACTCTAGTTGCAATTTTACCCCTGCCTTTTATGGCATATGCGACCAGTCGTTTGGGAAGAAAGACTCATAAGGTCTTTGGAGAGTCACAGGATGCCTTTTCTGAACTCAATAACAAGGTTCAGGAGTCTGTATCAGGTATCAAAGTGACCAAGTCTTTTGGTTATCAGGCAGATGAGCTGGAGTCCTTTCAGGCAGTCAATGAATTAACCTTCCAAAAGAATCTCCAAACCATGAAATACGATAGACTCTTTGACCCAATGGTTTTCTTGTTTGTTGGATTATCCTATGTTTTAACACTCTTAGTCGGCTCTTTGATGGTTCGGGAGGGGCAGATTACAGTTGGAAATTTGGTCACTTTTATTAGTTATTTGGATATGATGGTCTGGCCTCTCATGGCTATTGGTTTCCTCTTTAATATCACTCAGCGAGGAAAGGTTTCTTACCAGCGGATTGAGAATCTTTTGTCTCAGGAATCATCTGTAAAAGACTCCGAGTTTCCTCTGGATGGTATTGAAAACGGGCGCTTGGAGTATGCTATTGATAACTTTGCTTTTGAAAACGAGGAAACGCTAATGGATATTCACTTTAGTTTGGAAAAAGGGCAAACTCTGGGCTTGGTTGGGCAGACAGGCTCTGGGAAAACATCCTTGATTAAACTCCTCTTGCGTGAGTACGATGTGGATAAGGGAGCTATTTATCTAAATGGTCACGATATTCGCGATTATCGTTTGACAGACCTTCGTAGTCTTATGGGCTACGTCCCTCAGGACCAGTTCCTCTTTGCGACTTCGATTTTAGACAATATTCGCTTTGGCAATCCTAACTTGCCCATTTCAGCGGTCGAGGAAGCGACTAAGCTAGCTCAAGTTTACCAAGACATTGTAGCCATGTCACAGGGATTTGATACGTTGATTGGTGAAAAGGGAGTCAGTCTTTCTGGTGGGCAAAAGCAGCGTCTGGCTATGAGTCGGGCTATGATTTTAGACCCTGATATCTTGATTTTGGATGATTCTTTGTCGGCCGTGGATGCCAAGACAGAGTATGCGATTATCGACAACCTTAAGGAGACGCGAAAGGACAAGACAACCATTATTACGGCTCATCGCCTCAGTGCAGTTGTCCATGCAGATTTGATTTTAGTCCTGCAAAATGGTCAAATCATCGAACGAGGCAGGCACGAAGACTTGCTAGCTTTGGATGGCTGGTATGCCCAAACCTACCAGTCTCAGCAGCTGGAAATGAAGGGAGAAGAAGATGCAGAATAAACAAGAACAATGGGCTGTATTGAAGCGCTTGATATCTTATCTCAAGCCTTATGGTCTTCTGACCTTTTTGGCACTCAGCTTTCTCCTAGCGACTACGGTCATTAAAAGTGTCATTCCCCTTGTGGCTTCCCACTTTATCGACCAGTATCTCAGCAATCTCAATCAACTCGCTGTGACAGTGTTGCTGGCCTACTATGGTCTCTATATCCTGCAAACTCTGGTTCAGTATGTCGGAAATCTTCTCTTTGTACGGGTGTCTTACAGTATTGTGAGGGATATTCGTCGCGATGCCTTTGCCAATATGGAGAAGCTAGGCATGTCTTATTTTGACAAGACGCCAGCAGGCTCTATCGTCTCTCGTTTGACTAATGATACCGAGACAATCAGTGATATGTTTTCGGGGATTTTATCCAGTTTTATCTCAGCAATTTTTATCTTTTTGACAACCCTTTATACCATGTTGGTGTTGGATTTTCGTTTGACAGCATTAGTCCTGCTCTTTCTCCCTTTGATTTTCCTTTTGGTCAATCTCTATCGTAAAAAATCAGTCAAGATTATCGAGAAAACCAGAAGTCTCTTGTCAGATATCAATAGTAAGCTGGTAGAAAATATCGAAGGAATTAGGATTATCCAGGTCTTTAATCAAGAAAAGCGCCAGCAGGCAGAATTTGATGAGATTAACCAAGAACACTTGGTCTATGCCAACCGCTCTGTAGCCTTTGATGCCCTCTTGTTGCGCCCTGCTATGAGTTTGTTGAAACTCCTAGGTTATACTGTCTTAATGGCCTATTTTGGCTACCGTGGTCTTTCTATCGGGATAACGGTCGGGACTATGTATGCTTTTATCCAGTACATCAATCGTCTCTTTGATCCTCTGATTGAAGTAACGCAAAACTTTTCAACCCTGCAAACGTCTATGGTGTCTGCAGGCCGTGTCTTTGCCTTGATTGACGAGGCAACCTATGAGCCTCTTCAAGAAAATAGTCAGGTTGAGGTTGAAGAAGGCAATATTCGTTTTGAACATGTGTGTTTCTCATATGATGGCAAACATCCTATTCTGGATGATATTTCTTTTTCGGTCAACAAGGGTGAAACCATTGCCTTTGTAGGTCATACAGGTTCGGGGAAATCTTCGATTATAAATGTTCTCATGCGCTTTTATGAATTCCAGTCAGGGAGAGTTCTCTTGGATGATGTGGATATCAGGGATTTCAGTCAAGAAGAGCTGAGAAAAAACATCGGTTTGGTCTTGCAGGAACCCTTTCTCTATCATGGAACTATTAAGTCCAATATCGCCATGTACCAAGAAATCAGTGATGATCAGGTTCAGGCTGCGGCAGCCTTTGTGGATGCAGATTCCTTTATTCAAGAACTTCCTAAGGGGTACGACTCCCCTGTGTCTGAGCGTGGATCGAGTTTTTCAACTGGTCAGCGACAGCTTCTTGCCTTTGCCAGAACAGTTGCCAGCCAGCCTAAAATCCTGATTTTGGATGAAGCGACCGCCAATATTGACTCTGAAACAGAAAGCTTGGTTCAAGCTTCTCTGGCGAAGATGAGACAGGGCCGAACAACTATTGCTATCGCTCACCGCCTTTCTACTATTCAAGACGCCAACTGCATCTATGTTTTGGACAAGGGGCGCATTATTGAGAGTGGAACACATGAGGAACTCTTGGCCTTGGGAGGGACCTATCACAAGATGTATAGCTTGCAGGCAGGAGCTATGTCTTAATATTTTTTGAAAATCTCTTAAAACCAGGTCAGCTTTATCTGCAACCTAAAAGCTGTACTTTGATTTTCATTGAGTACCAGAAGGAAATCTTTCAAATTACAGATTTCTTTCACCGCCTTTTCCATTTTGTGGTATAATGAAAAATGTTGACAAATAGTATAATAAAAACAAAGGAGAAACAGCATGCTGAAATGGGAAGACTTGCCCGTGGAAATGAAATCAAGCGAGGTTGAGTCTTACTACCAGCTTGTCTCTAAAAGGAAGAGTTCGCTGATTTTCAAGCGTTGCTTGGATTGGGTTCTAGCCTTGGTAGTACTGGTTCTGACCTCACCCATCTTTCTCATCTTGAGCATTTGGATCAAGTTGGATAGCAAGGGGCCAGTGATTTACAAGCAAGAGCGCGTGACCCAGTACAATCGACCTTTCAAGATTTGGAAGTTCCGTACCATGGTGACGGATGCGGATAAAAAAGGGAGCCTGGTGACTTCTGCTAACGATAGCCGCATTACCAAGGTTGGTAATTTCATCCGCCGTGTGCGTTTGGATGAACTTCCTCAGTTGGTCAATGTCCTGAAAGGCGAAATGTCCTTTGTCGGTACACGACCTGAAGTGCCTCGTTACACAGAGCGGTATAGCCCTGAAATGATGGCGACCTTGCTCTTACCAGCAGGGATTACCTCTCCAACCAGCATCAACTACAAGGATGAGGACACTATCATCAGTCAAATGACGGAGAAAGGTCTGTCGGTTGACCAAGCCTATGTCGAACACGTCCTTCCTGAAAAGATGCGCTATAACCTCGTCTATCTCCGAGAGTTTAGTTTCCTTGGAGACATCAAAATCATGTTTCAAACCGTATTTGAGGTACTAAAATAAAGTAGTCATAAGAGAATGAGTACAGATAAAAGGAGCAAATCAATGCCAAATTACAATATTCCATTTTCACCACCCGATATTACGGAATCAGAAATTGCTGAAGTAGCGGATACCCTTCGTTCTGGTTGGATTACAACAGGTCCTAAGACCAAAGAACTGGAGCGTCGCTTGTCCCAATACACACAGACGCCTAAGACTGTCTGCCTTAACTCTGCGACAGCCGCTCTGGAGTTAATTTTGCGTGTGCTTGAAGTTGGGCCTGGTGATGAAGTCATCGTTCCAGCCATGACCTATACAGCTTCATGTAGTGTCATCACGCACGTAGGAGCGACCCCTGTCATGGTAGATATCCAAGCAGATACGTTTGAAATGGACTATGACTTGCTGGAGCAAGCTATCACTGAGAAAACTAAGGTGATTATCCCAGTAGAGCTCGCAGGGATTGTTTGCGATTATGACCGTTTGTTCCAAGTCGTGGAGAAAAAACGTGACTTCTTTACCGCTTCAAGCAAGTGGCAAAAGGCCTTTAACCGTATTGTCATTGTCTCTGATAGTGCCCACGCTTTGGGATCTACTTATAAAGGACAACCTTCTGGTTCTATCGCTGACTTTACTTCCTTCTCATTCCATGCCGTTAAGAACTTTACAACGGCAGAAGGTGGAAGTGCGACTTGGAAAGCCAATCCAGTGATTGATGACGAAGAGATGTACAAGGAATTCCAAATCCTTTCCCTTCACGGGCAAACTAAGGATGCTCTTGCCAAGATGCAATTGGGGTCATGGGAATACGATATCGTTACACCAGCCTATAAGTGCAACATGACCGATATCATGGCTTCACTTGGTTTGGTACAATTGGACCGCTATCCAAGTTTGTTGCAACGCCGTAAGGACATTGTGGACCGCTATGATAGTGGTTTTGCAGGTTCTCGCATCCATCCTTTGGCACACAAGACTGAAACTGTCGAATCTTCACGCCACCTCTACATCACCCGTGTAGAAGGAGCAAGCCTAGAAGAACGCAACCTCATCATCCAAGAATTGGCTAAAGCAGGAATTGCAAGTAATGTTCACTACAAACCGCTTCCTCTCTTGACAGCCTATAAGAATCTTGGATTTGATATGACGAACTATCCTAAGGCCTATGCCTTCTTTGAGAATGAAATTACCCTCCCTCTTCATACTAAATTAAGCGATGAAGAAGTAGACTATATCATTGAGACTTTCAAAACAGTTTCTGAAAAAGTACTAACTTTATCAAAAAAATGACAAACTACAGACAAGCGAAAGTGATCCTGTCCTTAAAAAGTCTAATTGAGTGTAAAAACTGTTGTTTTCAATTGATAATAGTTTACACCTGTAGTTGAGGCTCCTTTCTCCTCAGAGAGAGAATTTTTATAGGATTTTCCTTTCTTGTGGGAGTCCCGTGGTTTGAAATAAGATGTGAGCAATTTGGTGTAGCATTTAGAATCCTTACTAGACATCATTTAGAAAATCTAGTGTCTTGTTCTAGTTTTCAATTCACCCTATTTTTTGAAAGACGTGAGTTTCCATGAGTGAGATTGTGGAAACTCGCGTCTTTTTTTGTTTTCAGAATATTGTTCAAAGTTTTGTGCCTGTCTTTCATGTTCTAGTCATTCTTTTGCATGATAGAATTTATAGCGTTTTGATATTATAATAATACAAATATCCCATATGTTTAGTGAAGCTTGCTATACATCATTAGATCTCCTGCGAGACAATCTATAAAACACTTGTCTACGATTACCTATATACCCTATTCCAGTATTTTAGAAGCACTGCATCTATTTTTATCGAGGTTAAATCTAGCTTTTATAGAAGGTCTATTTAAGAAATATATTGTAGTGTTTTAGTTTCAATCCGCCATATGAGCGATATTCAGGTAAATATCCCTGGCGAATGCTTGTATGACAAGGTATTTGTTCTTTCATTTATAATTTACAACATATCAATAAATTTAAATATAGTAAATGGGATATTTTATATTCAAGCTAAGAAAGATAGCATCATTTTTAAATGGAAGGCTAAAGAGCAAACTAGGAAGTTGGCCATAGATAGCTCAAAACCCTGCTTTGAGGTTGTAGATATAGTAAAATGAAATAAGAATAGGACAAATCAATCGGGATAGTCAAATCGATTTCTAACAATGTTTTAGAAGTAGAGGTGTACTATTCTAGTTTCAATCTACTATAGAACTGACCAAGTCAGTAACCTAGACTTAGGGCAAGGCGGCACTGACCTAGTTTGAAGAGATTTCCGAAGAGTATAAATTTTAATATTTTCTTGTGTTATTCCTTGACAATTCAATTTGGAAAATATATGATAAAGATAATGACAGCGGTGTCATTCTATCTATTTTAAGAAAAGTAATAATCAATTGTTAAAAAATAGTAAAAAAATTGGAGGTTCTGATGAAATATTTTGTTCCTAATGAGGTATTCAGTATTCGTAAATTAAAGGTGGGGACTTGCTCGGTACTATTGGCAATTTCAATTTTGGGAAGCCAAGGTATTTTATCGGATGAAGTTGTTACTAGTTCTTCACCGATGGCTACAAAAGAGTCTTCTAATGCAATTACTAATGATTTAGATAATTCACCAACTGTTAATCAGAATCGTTCTGCTGAAATGATTGCCTCTAATTCAACCACTAATGGTTTAGATAATTCGTTAAGTGTTAATAGTATCAGCTCTAATGGTACTATTCGTTCTAATTCACAATTAGACAACAGAACAGTTGAATCTACAGTAACATCTACTAATGAAAATAAGAGTTATAAGGAAGATGTTATAAGTGACAGAATTATCAAAAAAGAATTTGAAGATACTGCTTTAAGTGTAAAAGATTATGGAGCAATAGGTGACGGAGTTAATGATGATCGTCAAGCAATTCAAGATACAATAGATGCTGCAGCTAAAGGACTAGGTGGAGGAAATGTATATTTTCCTGAAGGAACTTATTTAGTAAAAGAAATTGTTTTTTTAAAAAGTCATACACACTTAGAATTGAATGAGAAAGCTACAATTCTAAATGGTATAAATATTAAGAATCACCCTTCCATTGTTTTTATGACAGGTTTATTTACGGATGATGGTGCGCAAGTAGAATGGAGCCCAACAGAAGATATTAGTTATTCTGGTGGTACTATTGATATGAACGGTGCTTTGAATGAAGAAGGAACTAAAGCAAAAAATCTACCACTTATAAATTCTTCAGGTGCATTTGCTATTGGGAATTCAAATAACGTAACTATAAAAAATGTAACATTCAAGGATAGTTATCAAGGGCATGCTATTCAAATTGCAGGTTCGAAAAATGTATTAGTTGATAATTCTCGTTTTCTTGGGCAAGCCTTACCCAAAACGATGAAGGATGGGCAAATCATAAGTAAGGAGAGCATTCAGATTGAACCATTAACTAGAAAAGGTTTTCCTTATGCCTTGAATGATGATGGGAAAAAATCTGAAAATGTGACTATTCAAAATTCCTATTTTGGCAAAAGTGATAAATCTGGAGAATTAGTAACAGCAATTGGCACACACTATCAAACATTGTCGACACAGAACCCCTCTAATATTAAAATTTTAAATAATCATTTTGATAACATGATGTATGCAGGTGTACGTTTTACAGGATTCACTGATGTATTAATCAAAGGAAATCGCTTTGATAAGAAAGTTAAAGGAGAGAGTGTACATTATCGAGAAAGCGGAGCAGCTTTAGTAAATGCTTATAGCTATAAAAACACTAAAGACCTATTAGATTTAAATAAACAGGTGGTTATCGCCGAAAATATATTTAATATTGCCGATCCTAAAACAAAAGCGATACGAGTTGCAAAAGATAGTGCAGAATATTTAGGAAAAGTATCAGATATTACTGTAACAAAAAATGTAATTAATAATAATTCTAAGGAAACAGAACAACCAAATATTGAATTATTACGAGTTAGTGATAATTTAGTAGTCTCAGAGAATAGTATATTCGGTGGTAAAGAAGGAATTGTTATTGAGGATTCAAAGGGTAAAATAACCGTTTTAAATAACCAATTTTATAATTTATCCGGTAAGTATATATCATTCATCAAATCTAATGCAAATGAGAAAGAACCTGTTATACGTGATAGCGATGGTAATTTCAATATTGTAACGGAGAATGGGCTTTATAAAATTGTAACAAATAACTTAAGTGATAAAAACGAAAAAGAAAAAAACAAAGAGGAAAAATTTAAAACAAGTTCATATGTGCATGAAAAACAATCTAATTCAAATAATGTAATTGATAGTAACCAGAAGAAAGGAGAGTTTAACTCAAGTAAAGATAATAGACAAATTAATGACAAGATCGACAATAAACAAGATAATAAGACAGAAGAAGTAAACTATAAAATAGTTGGAGATGGCAGAGAAACTGAAAATCATATTAATAAATCTAAAGAAATAGTAGATGTAAAACAAAAATTACCAAAGACTGGTTCGAACAAGATTATGGAACTATTCTTAACAGTGACAGGAATTGGTTTACTTTTGACACTAAAAGGGTTGAAGTATTATGGTAAAGATAAATAAAATTTGTTCGATACAAGGAAGTTCTGTAGAAAATGAGGATACTGTAGGTTCACAAAATCAGTATTTTTGGATTATCGATGGAGCTACAGATTTATATAATTCTAAAGAGGAGATAGGTTATTCAGTCTCAGAAGTTGTACATATTTTATCAGAAAGTTTGTCGGTTAATTGTAAAGAATCAAAAACTCTTAAACAAATATTTGAAACTGCTTTACTAGAGGTTAAAGATGAAATCGGTTTAAACTCATATGAATTAACAGAGTATTATCGCTTACCAACATTTGCTTTTATATTTGCTAAACTTTCAGAAAAAAAGTTGGAGTATATGATGCTAGGTGACTGCGTCATGTTAGTAAACGAAATGGAAATAACTGATCATAGAGTAGATAACTTATTTGAAAAAGGAAAAAATGAGATAAAAGATTCAATTGGTACAAATAGTGCTTTAAATAAAAAAATTATTTTACAAAAAATCAGAAAATTATCTAATCAACCGAGTGGGTACTGGATAGGTTCGTTGGATGAGAGATTTTTAGACCATGCTATTATTAATCAAATAGATGTTACTAGTGAACAAATTGTTTTAATGAGCGATGGCTTTTATGAATTCTATCAAAATAATCAAAATAAGACTTTTGAAGAGTTAATTAAGATGAGATTTAATTCTTCTGCTATTGATCCAATCTATGGAAAGAAGGATGATGCAAGTATTCTAGTTATTGATGTTTGATATATTGTTTAAAATATTAATTGTTACTATTGAACTTTGTTAAGAAGAGGTACCTAAATGTTAAGGTTATATTTAGAAAATGAAATTATAGAATTATCAAATAATTTAGAGACTATTTGGGTATCTGTGCTTGATAAATACGAGAAGTTATTTGAATATTTATCAAATGAAGAACGAGTAGAATTGATTAAAGAAGATTTAATCATAAATGAGTCAGTTCTAAATATTGATAAAAAAGGATTTGAGTTAATTTGTTTACAACATCCTGTTTCATATGACTTAAGAAGAATTATTAGTGTAATAAAAATATCAACTGACATTGAACGTATTGGGGATAGAATTGTTGAAATTTTAAAAAATCTACAGATTATTCAAAATAATGAAAATTTGAAGAAAATTATTTCAGAAATAAAAATACTTCATGAAGTTATCGGACTGCATATGAATAGGGCTATATCTTGTTATAGAGAGGAACAATCTGGATGTTTAGATATGGTTGTTATACAAAAACAGAATGAGATAGAAGAGCTTAGTATAAATATTGAAAAGAAAATAATGAATTACATATTTGAAGATGATGGGAACGTTTCTGAAGTAATTGGTGCTTTAGATATTATTCATCACCTTGATAAAATTGCTCATACTACGCAAGCAATTTATAAATGGATAATGTATAGAAAATATGGGAACATAAATTAGAAAGAAAAATATATGAAAACAATTATTGATAATTTTGTTGATAGAGTAATTGAATACGGAATGTATAATGAAATTGACAAAATATATGTGAAAAATAGAGTACTAGCGTTAATAGGTGAGGAGGGAACTGATCGTATTTCCGATGAAAATGACCTGAAACAAATAAAAGATTGCTTAGTGGAAATCGCCTTAAAAAACGGTAAAATTAAAGATTTAATTGAGGAAAAGGAATGTTTAGGAGCAGAGTTAATGAATTTCATAGTTCCTTTACCTAGTCGATTAAATGATATTTTTTGGAGTTCATATGATATATCACCTCAAGAAGCAGTTGAAGAATTTTATAAGTTAAGTAAAGATAGTGATTATATTAAAACTTCTGCTATTGCTAAGAATATTGAGTTTAGAGCATCAACTAAATATGGAGAGCTAGAGATTACGATAAATTTGTCAAAACCCGAAAAAGATCCAAAAACAATTGCTGCTGAAAAATTAGTAAAAGCAACTAATTATCCCAAATGTTTACTATGTATGGAAAATGAAGGATATCAGGGGCGAATAAATTATCCAGCACGTTCGAATCATAGAATTATTCGGTTGAAACTTGGTGACGAAGTATGGGGATTCCAGTATTCTCCCTACTCATACTTTAATGAGCATGCGATATTTTTAAATAGTCAACATGTACCAATGGCTATTACCTCTAAAACATTTGAACAATTATTGGAGATTGTTGATATTTTGCCAGGATATTTTGCTGGTTCAAATTCTGATCTTCCTATCTCAGGAGGCTCCATTCTTAGTCATAACCACTACCAGGGAGGGAAACATATTTTCCCAATGGAAAAAGCAAAATTTGAGAGTGAATTTCGTTTTAAAGACTTTGAGGATATTAATGCTGGTATTGTAAAATGGCCAATGTCAGTAATTAGGTTACAAAGTGAAAATAAAAATCGCTTGTTAGATTTAGCTACTAAAATTCTAAATAAGTGGAGAGAATATTCAGATTTAGAAGTAGACATCATTGCTATGACTGAAGATGTCCCACACCATACGGTGACTCCTATTGCTCGTAAAGTGGACGGGAGATATGAATTAGATATTGTTCTAAGAGATAATCATACTACTGAACAATACCCAGATGGTGTTTTCCATCCTCATCAAGATGTACAACATATTAAAAAGGAAAATATCGGATTAATCGAAGTGATGGGACTTGCGATATTACCACCTCGTTTGAAACCAGAGTTAGAAGAAGTTGGAAAATATCTTTTAGGAGAGGAAAACGCAATTGCGGATTATCATTTAGAATGGGCCGACCAATTGAAAGAAAAATATCCTAACATTAAAAAAGAAGAGGTTAATAGCGTAGTTCAACACGAAGTAGGACAAGCATTTGCGAGAGTCCTAGAAGATGCAGGTGTTTATAAGAATACTTCATCTGGACATGAAGCGTTTATGAGATTTGTTAAGTCGGTTGGAATTAATTAGGAGGAAACCCAAATGGCAATATTGGTAACAGGCGGAGCTGGTTATATTGGTAGCCATACCGTAGTAGAATTACTAAATTTAGGAAAGGAAGTTATCATTGTCGACAACCTTTCGAATTCTAGCATCTTGGTGCTAGACCGT
The DNA here is from genome assembly GCF_013277175.1 of Streptococcus sp. 3167. Lineage (NCBI taxonomy): Bacteria > Bacillati > Bacillota > Bacilli > Lactobacillales > Streptococcaceae > Streptococcus > Streptococcus sp. 3167. The sequence continues at coordinate 52,961 of NZ_VMML01000028.1, forward strand.
ATTGAAGCAATTACAGGAATACGTCCTGTGTTTTACGAATTAGATGTTTGTGATAAACAAGCATTGAGAAAGGTATTTGAACAAGAATCGATTGATGCTGCAATTCATTTTGCAGGTTATAAAGCTGTCGGAGAATCCGTGCAAAAGCCTGTGATGTACTACAAAAATAATATTATGAGTACATTGGCACTTGTTGAAGTGATGTCAGAATTTAATGTTAAAAAGATTGTCTTTTCTTCAAGCGCGACTGTATATGGAATTAACAATCAGTCACCTCTAATTGAGACGATGCAAACAAGTGCGACAAATCCTTATGGGTATACGAAAGTGATGCTTGAGCAAATTTTAAAAGATGTTCATGTGGCAGATTCAGAATGGAGTATTGCGTTGCTTCGTTATTTCAATCCAATTGGTGCTCATGAGTCTGGGCTTATTGGGGAAGATCCCTCAGGAATTCCTAACAACTTGATGCCTTATATTGCACAAGTAGCGGTAGGTAAGCTGTCAGAGCTAAGTGTGTTCGGAAATGATTATGATACGCTTGATGGTACTGGTGTGCGTGATTATATCCATGTAGTAGATTTAGCAATAGGACATATAAAAGCTTTAGAAAAAGTATCTGAAAAAACAGATGTTTATATCTATAACCTAGGCTCGGGAGAAGGCACTAGTGTATTACAACTTGTAAATACATTTGAAAGTGTTAATAAGATCCCTATTCCTTATAAAATAGTTCCAAGACGTTCAGGAGACGTTGCAACTTGTTATGCAAATGCAGACAAAGCATATAAGGAATTAAATTGGAGAACAACAAAATCGATTGAAGACATGTGTAGAGATACATGGAATTGGCAATCAAAAAATCCCAATGGCTATAATTGATGATACTGTCTATATGAGTGCTGTATTTTGGAAAAATTACTTAACCTTTTAATGAAAGATAAATTAAAAAAATGTTTGACAGCGCTTGACAAAGGAAACGGTTTCATTGTATAATGTAAACATGATGACACCGATGTCAAATATAAAAAAAGAAGGTCTTTATATGAAAAACTTAACAAAAATTAAGTTCAAAGAGAATGGGGAATTTAATCATTTCCCTGGGAATACAGTTGTAGCAAATCTTTATACTAAACAAGATTTGATGGAAGTTGTTGATATTATTCAATCACGTTATAGAGAATTACCATTTATCGATAAGTTTACTTTAACTCCAAGGAATTCTATTCACATGACTGTAATTGAATTGTTGTGCCATGAAAATCGTGAAACGGAGTTTTGGAGCAGTAATCTTCCTCTAGATACACCTTTACAGGAAATACATGATTACTTTGCTAAACAACTTGAAATTTTTCCATTGTTGGATGAAGAAATTCATATGCGTGTAACTGAAATGGGAAAACAAAACATACTAGTTGAACCTGCAGATGAAGCTTCTGCAAAGAGATTAGAAGAAATTCGTACTTATGTCTCAGAAAAAGCAGGTGTTCGTTTCCCTAATCATGATAGATATCAATTCCATATTTCAATTGGGTATCTTCGGATTCCTCTAACCGAAGAGGAGGAAGAAGAGTTTACTAAAGTCAGAGCAGAATTAACTGAAATTTTATTAGAGAAGATTCCAACTATTACTGTAAACCGTATTGACTATACTGTATTTGAAGATATGAGACAATTTGTTCCATATCACGAAAAATTTAAATAAAATAATAAAAAAGGAGAACTTATCATGAAAAAAATGAAAGTTTGGTCTACTGTACTTGCAACGGGAGTTGCTCTTACTACACTTGCTGCTTGCTCTGGAGGTTCAAATTCTACGACTGCTTCTTCATCTGAAGAAAAAGCTGATAAAAGTCAAGAACTAGTAATCTATTCGAACTCAGTCTCAAATGGTCGTGGTGATTGGTTAACTGCTAAAGCAAAAGAAGCTGGTTTTAATATCAAAATGGTTGATATCCCTGGCGCTCAATTAGCAGACCGTGTTATTGCTGAGAAGAATAATGCAGTTGCAGATATGGTATTTGGAATTGGTGCTGTTGATTCAAATAAAATTAGAGATCAAAAATTACTAGTACAGTACAAGCCTAAATGGTTAGATAAAATTGATCAATCTTTATCAGATAAAGATAATTATTATAATCCTGTGATTGTTCAACCATTAGTTTTAATTGGGGCGCCTGATGTAAAAGAAATGCCTAAAGATTGGACTGAATTAGGTAGTAAGTATAAAGGTAAATATTCAATTTCTGGTCTTCAAGGTGGTACAGGACGTGCAATTCTAGCAAGTATCTTAGTTCGATACCTTGATGATAAAGGTGAATTAGGTGTTTCCGAAAAAGGTTGGGAAGTAGCAAAAGAATATTTGAAAAATGCATACACTCTTCAAAAGGGAGAAAGTTCAATTGTTAAGATGTTAGACAAAGAAGATCCAATACAATATGGAATGATGTGGGGTTCTGGTGCATTAGTTGGACAAAAAGAACAAAATGTTGTTTTCAAAGTTATGACTCCTGAGATCGGTGTACCATTTGTAACTGAACAAACTATGGTTTTAAGCACTAGTAAAAAACAAGCGTTAGCTAAAGAATTTATTGATTGGTTTGGTCAATCAGAAATTCAAGTAGAATATAGTAAGAACTTTGGATCTATTCCTGCAAATAAAGATGCCCTCAAAGATCTACCAGAAGATACTAAGAAATTTGTTGATCAAGTGAAACCACAAAATATTGACTGGGAAGCTGTTGGAAAGCATTTGGATGAATGGGTAGAAAAAGCTGAATTAGAATACGTACAATAAGAAATAAGAGTTAATTTTTATGTCCAAGTCTCTCTATTATTTCTAAATTTATGGAAGAAATAAAGAGAGGCTTTTGGTTTAGTAATAGAGGGAGTTAGTGAGATGATTAAATTTGATAATATTCAAATTAAATATGGTGATTTTGTTGCAATTGATAATCTGAATTTAGATATACATGAAGGGGAATTTTTTACATTTCTTGGGCCTTCAGGATGTGGTAAATCAACTACTTTGAGAGCTTTGGTAGGTTTTCTAAATCCATCATCAGGAAGTATTGAAGTTAATGGAACAGATGTCACTCATTTGGAACCTGAAAAGCGTGGAATTGGTATTGTATTTCAATCTTATGCGCTATTTCCAACTATGACTGTTTTTGATAATATTGCATTTGGTTTAAAAGTTAAGAAGGTAGCTCCAGATGTTATTAAAGCTAAAGTATCAGCAGTAGCAGCAAAAATTAAGATCTCTGATCAACAGTTACAGCGTAATGTATCAGAATTATCTGGGGGTCAACAACAAAGGGTAGCATTGGCTCGTGCTCTGGTTCTTGAACCTAAAATTCTTTGTCTAGATGAACCATTGTCAAACCTTGACGCAAAATTACGTGTAGATTTGAGAAAAGAGTTGAAAAGACTTCAAAAAGAGTTAGGTATTACTACTTTATATGTTACTCATGATCAAGAGGAAGCCTTGACTTTATCTGATAGAATTGCAGTCTTTAACAATGGATACATCGAACAGGTCGGTACACCAGTAGAAATTTATCATAATTCTCAAACTGAATTTGTATGTGATTTTATTGGAGATATTAATGTTTTGACCGATGAAACAGTCCACGAAGTATTATTGAAAAATACAAGCGTTTTCTTAGAAGATAAAAAAGGATACATTCGATTAGAGAAAGTTCGATTCAATCGTGAAACTGAACAAGATTTCACTCTAAAAGGGACAATTATTGATGTTGAGTTTTCTGGAGTTACAATTCACTATACAATAAAAGTTTCTGAAAGTCAGATTCTTAATGTAACAAGTATTGATAGTCAGGCTGCTATTAGATCTGTCGGAGAAAGTGTGGAATTATTTATCACTCCATCAGACGTTCTGCAATTTTAAGGAGGTGCAGTATGCGTCATAAATTAAATTTAAAAGATTGGCTTATTCGTTTAGGGTTAATCTGGTTCTTAGTAACATTTATTATTTATCCAAACTTTGATCTAGTAGTGAATGTATTTGTAAAAGGAGGAGAATTTTCCCTTGATGCTGTACATCGTGTTCTAAAATCTCAGAGGGCACTTCAGAGTATTATGAACAGTTTTAAGTTAGCATTTTCACTCATTATTACAGTTAATGTCGTAGGTATTCTTTGTGTTCTATTTACAGAGTACTTTGATATTAAAGGTGCTAAAATTTTAAAATTAGGTTATATGACCTCTTTAATTTATGGAGGAGTGGTTTTAGCGACTGGATATAAATTTGTCTATGGTCCTTATGGATTGATTACAAAATTTTTACAAAATATTATCCCTTCTTTAGACCCTAACTGGTTTATTGGGTATGGTGCAGTCTTATTCATTATGACATTTTCAGGAACGGCTAATCATACATTGTTTTTAACAAATACAATTCGAAGCGTTGACTATCACACTATTGAGGCTGCTCGAAATATGGGAGCAAAACCATTTACTGTTTTCCGAAAAGTAGTGTTACCAACCTTAATTCCAACTCTATTTGCACTTACTATTATGGTTTTTCTTAGTGGTTTATCTGCAGTAGCAGCACCCATGATTGTTGGTGGTAAAGAATTTCAAACTATAAATCCAATGATTATTACATTTGCAGGGATGGGGAATTCTCGTGATTTAGCTGCCTTACTTGCAATTATTTTAGGTATTGCAACTACAATTTTGCTTACTATCATGAATAAGATAGAAAAAGGTGGAAATTATATTTCTATCTCTAAGACTAAAGCGCCTCTTAAAAAACAAAAAATTGCGTCTAAGCCTTGGAATATCATTGCTCACATTGTAGCATATGGATTGTTCACAGTTTTCATGCTTCCACTAATTTTTATAGTATTATACTCATTTACAGATCCAGTTGCAATTCAAACAGGTAACTTAACATTATCAAACTTTACTTTAGAAAATTATCGCTTATTCTTTAGTAATAGTGCGGCATTCTCTCCATTCTTGGTCAGCTTTATTTATTCTATTATTGCTGCGACAACAGCAACAATTCTCGCAGTTGTATTTGCTCGTGTTGTCAGAAAACATAAATCTCGTTTTGATTTCTTATTTGAATATGGTGCTCTACTTCCTTGGTTACTACCAAGTACACTTTTAGCAGTAAGTTTATTATTTACTTTTAATCAGCCACAATTTCTTGTCTTGAATCAGATTTTGGTAGGTAGTTTGGTAATTCTACTTATTGCATATATAGTTGTAAAAATCCCATTTTCTTATAGAATGGTACGTGCTATTTTATTTAGTGTTGATGATGAGATGGAAGATGCAGCAAGAAGTATGGGTGCTTCACCTTTTTATACTATGATGAAGGTTATCATTCCATTTATTTTACCGGTTGTTCTCTCTGTTATTGCTTTAAACTTTAACTCTTTATTAACTGACTTCGACTTATCTGTATTCCTTTACCATCCCCTAGCTCAACCATTAGGTATTACGATTCGATCTGCAGGTGATGAAACAGCAACATCTAATGCACAAGCTCTGGTATTTGTTTATACAATTGTTCTGATGATTGTTTCTGGAACTGTATTATACTTCACACAAAGACCGGGGCGTAAAGTAAGGAAATAATCATGACAGCCACTAGTCTTGGGTTATCACATATTGAAATAGTTGTCAGGATTGTTTTATCAGTAGTTATTGGTGGTGTAATTGGTTTAGAGAGAGGAAGTAAATCTCAACCAGCAGGTATTCGTACACATAGTATTGTTTGTCTGGCTGCATGTTTAATTATGATGACGAATGAATACGTATCTTATAAATTTGGTACAGGAGATCCTACACGCTTAGGTGCGCAGGTTATATCAGGTGTTGGTTTTCTTGGGGCTGGAACAATACTTATTACAGATAAAAAGAAAATAACTGGTTTAACAACTGCAGCAGGCATTTGGGCTTCGGCAGGAATTGGATTAGCTATTGGAGTAGGTTTTTATGAGGGAGCTCTTTTAGTAGCCATTTCTGTTTGGGGTGTGATATCCATGTTCCAACCACTAAAAAAATATCTACGAAATCGTTCTAAAATGATTGAATTGTATATAGTGGTTAAATCTACAGAAGCCTATAATCGTGTATTGGTTTATTGTGCAGAAAATGGTATCAGAATGACCGATTCAAGAACAGCGTTTGGAGATGTTAATTCTGACAGAATTGAATACTTTGATGTTCCAGACAAAAAAATAGCGTCATTTATTACTCTGGAATTATCAGGTAGATTTGAACATCTTCGTTTGATGGAAGAAATTGCTAATATTGTAGGTGTTATTTATGTCGAAGAAATTAGCTGAAATTTAGTAAACAAAGGGACAGATGTTTTTGTCCTTTTGTTTTTTAGATGTTTTAATCATCTAATTTTTGAGTAGATTTTTGCTCAGAGGTTTTTATGAAAGATTATAAAATCAATTTTGATTTAGGTAAAATAGAATATTTTGATAATAATTGTTTGATACAAGTATACAAATTTATTTCTTTTTATGATATTTATGAAATGGTGTTTGCCTTTCATTTATCTCCTGATGAGTTGATAACAAATGTTATCTTTAAAGAAAAAATTAACTCTATGTTAAAATGTTACATTGACAGGCTATTATATTTTTTTATAAATCCTACACATTTTACTGAAAAAGTTAATCTACAATTTTATGGTAGTTTTTTCTCATATGAATTTATTTGTCGTGAAGTTGGAAACATTCTTAAAAATAAAGGTGTGAAATGCAATTTAAACTTTTTTGAAGGGGAAGAATATTTGTAAAATTAATTTTGTGAATTTGTGGATCTTAAATAATTTACTAAATTCTCTTGTTAAAAAAAATTAAATATTGTATAGTAATATTAGAATGTTCGTAATGGAGGACTGAAATGAAAAATATAAATGGGAAAAAAGTAACTATTTATGACATTGCACGTTTATCAGGTTTTTCTCCAAAAACAGTTTCACGAGTTATTAATGGTGGAGTAAATGTTAAAGAAGAAACTTATCAAGCGATTCAAAAAGTTATAGAGGAATTGTCGTATATTCCAAATGCGTATGCAAAAAATTTAACTAAAAAAGAAGCTATAAATATATTGATTTCTGTAAAAAAAATCGACTCTTTTCCTTTAATTTGGTTTCAAACTTTATTAGATAAAGTTTTACAAACTTGTAAAGAGTATGGTGTTAATGCTATAGTTGAGTACTTTGGAGAGGAGGATACAATTAGTAATTCAATTATATCAAGCACAGGTAGCCTAGTAGATGGTGTTATTGTTTTTTATGAAAGTGTAGATGATATCAGAATTCAGTATTTAAAGAAGAACCATATGCCTTTTCTTGTTTTCGGTGAATCTCAAACGTCTGGAGTAGTCTATGTATCTAATAATAATTTTCAAGCTACTTATGATATGATGAAAGCTGTAACTGAAGAAAAATTTAAAAATATGTGGTTGCTTATGGGAGGAGAATCTCATGTTAATAAGGATCGTGAAAGAGGTGTGCGTTCTTTTCTGAATGATAAAAATTACTTTATGGATTTAAAAGTCATTTATGGCTTATCTACAATTGATTCAGTTTATTCTTATGCAATGCAGCACTTGACTACCCAAAATGATCCGGACATTATTTTTGTTTCAGGAGATGAAAAGGTTCAGGGCTTGATTCGTGCGTGCTATGAGAAAGGAATTCTTATTCCAGATGATATTTCTATCATTGGATTTGATAATATTCCTATTTCTCAGTATTATACTCCAGCTTTGTCTACAATTGCTCCCAATTATGTTAAATTGGCTAAAGAAATGATAGAAGGTGTTTTAGCAATTATTAAAGGGGAAAGTGTCACATCTGTTGAAGTTTCTCCTAAATTTGTTAGGAGACAGAGTTTCTAGTATTGTTTAATTCTTGAAAATCCTAGTGGAAAAGATGGAGTGTTCTAAAATAAGTTCTGTTTAGCCTCCATTCAGTTTCTATTGAGTTGGATCCAATTTCTAACAAGTGGGACATGTTCATGTTCGATCTAAGGAAGACATGGTCACATTCGAATGATATTTTCAAAAAAATCGTAAAAAAGTCTTGACAAAGAAAAAACAAAGTATTAAAATAAGTTCAACAAATCAGAAAAGTAACTATTTTTGATCTTCAGGGAGCCTGTGGTGATTGTGAATAGGTGGTTGGAAGTAGTGAAAGTGGGCTGATTTAAAAAATGAATTTGAAACAATGAAAATTCGGTGCGCACACCTTACAGTGCAGCTTGTTGTTAGACAAGGCAGAGATGTAAAGGAGATAGTTCCTTTATAATTGAGGTGGCACCGCGTTACCAACGCCCTCACATGGAAGTAGATTCCGTGTGTGGGCTTTTTTCTATCCGTCATTTTGTTTATCTTTTATTAGGGCCTTAAGTCGCTTTGATGAACTTGAGTTTTATCTACAGCTCCTTGCCTGTTACTAAAAATAAACAAAAAGCTGAATTAATATGGAAAAAGCTAGTAATACTCAATGAAAAT
>NZ_VMML01000029.1:0-31026 GCF_013277175.1 Streptococcus sp. 3167
TTAAGTGATAAAGTCGGGAAAAATACAAATGAATAGAAAGTAAATTAGTAAGCTGATGAAATTTTTCTCAAGAGAAGCCTTTTATAGGTGAAAATGGTATAATATAGTGAGAAGGATAGAGGAGAAGTGTAAATTGATCGCACAACTAGATACAAAAACAGTCTATAGTTTTATGGAAAGCGTCATTTCGATTGAAAAGTATGTGAGAGCAGCTAAAGAATTCGGCTACACTCATCTGGCTATAATGGATATTGACAATCTTTATGGTGCTTTTGACTTTCTAGAGGTTACAAAAAAATATGGCATTCATCCTTTATTAGGGCTTGAAATGACTGTGTTTGTGGATGCTCAGGAAGTGAATCTGCGCTTTTTAGCTTTATCTAGTGTGGGCTATCAGCAGTTGATGAAGCTTTCGACAGCCAAGATGCAGGGGGAGAAAAATTGGTCGGTTTTATCTCAGTACTTAAATGATATTGCGGTAATTGTGCCTTATTTTGATGGATTTGAGTCTCTAAATCTAGGCTGTGATTACTATATAGGGGTTTATCCGGAAACACCAGCAAGCGAATTTTATCATCCAATCTTGCCCCTCTATCGGGTCAATGCTTTTGAAAGCAGGGATAGAGAAGTTCTTCAAGTTTTAACAGCGATTAAAGAAAACCTACCGCTTAGAGAAGTTCCCTTGCGCTCACGACAAGATGTCCTTATATCAGAAAGTTCTTTAGAGAAATTATTTCTAGAACGATTTCCGCAAGCCTTAGACAATTTAGAAAAGCTGATTTCAGGCATTTCTTACGACTTGGATACGAGTCTGAAACTGCCTCGTTTTAACCCAGCTAGACCAGCAGTAGAAGAGTTGAGAGAACGCGCTGAGCTTGGGCTTGCTCAGAAGGGATTGACTAGTAAAGAATATCAAGACCGTCTAGACCAAGAATTGGCTGTTATTCATGATATGGGATTTGATGATTATTTCTTGGTTGTTTGGGATTTGTTGCGTTTTGGACGACTGAATGGCTACTATATGGGAATGGGAAGGGGTTCTGCAGTTGGTAGCTTGGTTTCTTATGCCTTAGATATTACAGGGATTGACCCAGTAGAGAAAAATCTGATTTTTGAACGCTTTCTCAATCGTGAACGCTATACCATGCCTGATATTGATATTGATATCCCAGATATTTATCGTCCAGATTTTATCAGATATGTTGGTAATAAATATGGCAGTAAACATGCGGCACAAATCGTTACTTTTTCTACCTTTGGTGCCAAGCAAGCTCTGCGTGATGTCTTGAAACGCTTTGGTGTTCCAGAGTATGAATTATCCGCAATTACCAAGAAAATCAGTTTCCGTGATAATCTCAAGTCAGCCTATGAGGGCAATCTCCAGTTTCGTCAGCAAATTAATAGTAAGTTAGAATACCAAAAAGCCTTTGAGATTGCTTGCAAGATAGAGGGCTATCCAAGACAAACCTCTGTCCATGCAGCTGGTGTTGTGATTAGCGACCAAGATTTGACCAATTACATTCCTCTAAAGCATGGTGATGAAATTCCACTGACTCAGTATGATGCTCATGGAGTTGAGGCTAGCGGTCTTTTGAAGATGGACTTTCTGGGACTGCGAAATTTGACCTTTGTTCAGAAAATGCAAGAGTTGCTTGCTGAAACAGAAGGGATTAAGATAGCTATCAACGAGATTGATTTGGAAGATAAAGAAACGTTAGCTTTATTTGCTTCTGGCAATACAAAAGGTATCTTTCAATTTGAACAACCTGGTGCCATTCGTCTGCTTAAGCGTGTGCAACCAGTCTGTTTTGAAGATGTCGTAGCGACTACTTCTCTAAATAGACCAGGTGCTAGTGATTATATCAATAATTTTGTGGCAAGAAAACATGGGCAGGAAGAAGTGACTGTTCTGGATCCAGTACTGGAGGATATTTTGGCTCCAACCTATGGTATCATGCTCTATCAGGAGCAGGTTATGCAGGTAGCTCAGCGGTTTGCTGGATTTAGTCTTGGGAAGGCCGATATTTTGCGTCGAGCTATGGGGAAAAAGGATGCTTCTGCCATGCATGAGATGAGGGCTTCCTTTATTCAAGGTTCATTAGATGTTGGTCATACTGCGGAAAAGGCAGAGCAGGTCTTTGATGTCATGGAGAAGTTTGCAGGTTATGGTTTTAACAGGTCACATGCCTATGCCTACTCAGCCTTGGCCTTCCAGTTGGCTTATTTCAAAACGCATTATCCAGCCATTTTTTATCAGGTTATGTTGAATTTTGCCAACAGTGATTACTTAATAGATGCCTTAGAAGCAGGATTTGAAGTAGCCCCTCTGTCCATCAACACCATTCCCTATCACGATAAAATTGCCAATAAGTCTATCTATCTAGGTTTGAAATCGATTAAGGGAGTCAGCAAAGATTTGGCGCTTTGGATTATTGAAAATAGGCCTTATTCTAACATTGAAGATTTTATAGCTAAATTACCTGAGAATTATCTGAAACTTCCTCTGCTAGAACCTTTGGTAAAAGTTGGTCTTTTCGATTCATTTGAAAGAAATCGTCAAAAAGTATTCAATAATTTAGTTAATCTATTTGAATTTGTAAAAGAGTTGGGAAGTTTGTTTGGAGATACTATTTATAGTTGGCAGGAATCGGAAGATTGGACGGAACAAGAAAAATTCTATATGGAACAAGAACTTTTAGGAGTAGGAGTTAGCAAACATCCACTACAAGCTATTGCAAGTAAGGCTATTTACCCGATTATCCCAATTGGGAATTTGTCAGAAAATAGCTATGCTATTATTTTGGTTGAAGTTCAGAAAATAAAAGTAATTCGTACCAAAAAGGGCGAAAACATGGCTTTCTTACAGGTAGATGATAGTAAGAAAAAATTGGATGTTACCCTCTTTTCAGACTTATATCGTCAGGTTGGACAGGAAATAAAAGAGGGATCCTTCTACTATATAAAAGGAAAAATACAATCACGTGATGGCCGTCTGCAAATGATTGCACAAGAAATAAGAGAAGCAGTTGCTGAACGCTTTTGGATACAGGTAAAAAATCATGAATCGGATCAAGAAATTTCACGTATTTTAGACCAGTATAAAGGTCCAATCCCAGTCATCATCAGGTATGAAGAGGAACAGAAAACCATCGTTTCTCCCCATTATTTTGTAGCTAAATCCAATGAATTAGAAGCGAAATTGAATGAAATCGTTATGAAAACGATTTATCGCTAAAAATACGGAAAATAGAAGAATTTTAAAATCAAATGTGGTATAATCAAGAAGACTGTTAAAAGAAAAAGGAGCATAAACCAATATGAAACGTATTGCTGTTTTGACTAGTGGTGGAGACGCCCCTGGTATGAACGCTGCTATCCGTGCAGTTGTTCGTCAAGCAATTTCAGAAGGAATGGAAGTGTTTGGTATCTATGACGGATATGCTGGTATGGTTGCCGGTGAAATTCATCCCCTAGATGCAGCTTCAGTAGGAGACATCATTTCTCGTGGTGGTACTTTCCTCCACTCAGCTCGTTACCCAGAGTTCGCTCAACTTGAAGGGCAACTAAAAGGGATTGAGCAATTGAAAAAACACGGCATTGAAGGTGTAGTTGTTATCGGTGGAGACGGTTCTTACCACGGCGCTATGCGTTTGACTGAGCATGGTTTCCCTGCTATCGGTCTTCCAGGTACAATCGATAACGATATCGTTGGTACTGACTTTACAATCGGTTTTGACACAGCGGTTACAACTGCTATGGATGCTATTGATAAGATTCGTGATACATCATCAAGTCACCGTCGTACTTTTGTTATTGAAGTTATGGGACGTAACGCTGGTGATATCGCTCTTTGGGCTGGTATTGCAACTGGTGCAGATGAAATCATCATTCCTGAGGAAGGATTCAAGATTGAAGACATCGTAGAAAGCATTAAATGTGGTTATGAGTGTGGTAAAAAACACAATATCATCGTCTTAGCTGAAGGTGTGATGTCAGCAGCTGAATTTGGTCAAAAACTTAAAGAAGCTGGAGATACAAGCGACCTTCGTGTGACAGAACTTGGACATATTCAACGTGGTGGTTCTCCAACTGCGCGTGACCGTGTATTGGCGTCACGTATGGGTGCCCATGCTGTTAAACTTCTTAAAGAAGGTATTGGTGGTGTTGCGGTTGGTATCCGTAACGAGAAAATGGTTGAAAACCCAATTCTTGGAACGGCAGAAGAAGGAGCATTGTTTAGCCTTACTGCAGAAGGTAAGATTGTAGTTAACAACCCACACAAAGCCGATATTGAGCTATCTAGCTTGAATAAGAGCTTGTCATAATTTACAATTTAGTTAATAAGACCAAAAAGGTCATATCTATAAAGGAGTCACAAAAATCATGAACAAACGTGTAAAAATCGTTGCAACTTTGGGTCCTGCGGTAGAAATCCGTGGTGGTAAAAAATTCGGTGAGGACGGATACTGGGGTGAAAAACTTGATGTTGAAGCTTCAGCTAAAAACATTGCTCAATTGATTGAAGCTGGTGCTAACACATTCCGTTTCAACTTCTCACACGGTGACCACCAAGAACAAGGTGAGCGTATGGCAACTGTTAAACTTGCTGAAAAACTTGCAGGTAAAAAAGTTGGTTTCCTTCTTGATACAAAAGGACCAGAAATCCGTACAGAATTGTTCGAAGGTGAAGCTAAAGAGTATTCATACAAAACTGGTGAGAAAATCCGTGTTGCAACTAAACAAGGAATCAAATCAACTCGTGAAGTGATTGCATTGAACGTTGCTGGTGCTCTGGATATCTATGATGATGTTGAAGTTGGTCGTCAAGTGTTGGTTGACGACGGTAAACTTGGTCTTCGTGTGGTTGCTAAAGATGACGCAACTCGTGAATTTGAAGTGGAAGTTGAAAACGATGGTATCATCGCTAAACAAAAAGGTGTGAATATTCCTAACACTAAAATTCCTTTCCCAGCCCTTGCTGAACGTGATAACGACGATATCCGCTTTGGTCTTGAACAAGGTATCAACTTTATTGCGATTTCATTCGTACGTACTGCAAAAGACGTGAACGAAGTTCGTGCAATCTGTGAAGAAACTGGAAACGGGCATGTTCAATTGTTCGCTAAAATCGAAAATCAACAAGGTATCGATAACTTGGATGAAATCATCGAAGCAGCTGATGGTATCATGATCGCTCGTGGTGATATGGGTATCGAAGTACCATTCGAAATGGTTCCAGTTTACCAAAAAATGATTATCAAGAAAGTCAATGCTGCAGGTAAAGTTGTTATCACTGCAACAAACATGCTTGAAACAATGACTGAAAAACCACGTGCAACTCGTTCAGAAGTATCAGACGTATTCAACGCTGTTATCGACGGAACTGACGCTACAATGCTGTCAGGCGAGTCTGCAAACGGTAAATACCCACTCGAGTCAGTAACTACAATGGCTACAATAGACAAGAACGCTCAAACTCTTCTTAATGAATACGGACGTTTGGATTCAGATTCATTTGAACGTAACTCTAAGACAGAAGTAATGGCTTCAGCTGTTAAAGATGCTACTAACTCAATGGATATCAAATTGGTTGTAACTCTTACTAAGACAGGTCATACTGCACGTTTGATTTCTAAATACCGTCCAAATGCTGACATCTTAGCATTGACATTTGATGAATTGACAGAACGTGGATTGATGTTGAACTGGGGTGTTATCCCAATGTTGACAGATGCTCCATCTTCAACTGACGATATGTTCGAAATCGCTGAACGTAAAGCGGTAGAAGCAGGTCTCGTTGAGTCAGGCGATGATATCGTTATCGTTGCTGGTGTACCAGTAGGAGAAGCTGTTCGTACAAATACAATGCGTATCCGCACAGTACGTTAAGAAAAATATAAAAACCTATCATATCCAGCTTTAGAGCTTGTGTGATAGGCTTTTTTGGGCTCTTTGTCAACTGTAGTGGGTTGAAGTCAGCTAAGCTCGAGAAAGGACAAATTTTGTCCTTTCTTTTTTGATATTCAGAACGATAAAAATCCGTTTTTTGAAGTTTTCAAAGTTTCGAAAACCAAAGGCATTGCGCTTGATAAGTTTGATGAGATTATTGGTCGCTTCCAGTTTGGCGTTAGAATAGTGTAGTTGAAGGGCGTTAACAATCTTTTCTTTATCCTTGAGGAAGGTTTTAAAAACAGTCTGAAAAAGAGGATGAACCTGCTTTAGATTGTCCTCAATGAGTCCGAAAAATTTGTCAGGCTCTTTATTCTGGAAGTGAAAAAGTAAGAGCCGATAGAGATTATAGTGGTGTTTCAAGTCTTCTGAATAGCTCAAAAGCTTGTCAAGAATCTCTTTATTGGTCAAGTGAATACGAAAAGTAGGGCGATAAAAACGTTTATCACTCAATTTACGACTATCCTGTTGAATGAGCTTCCAGTAGCGCTTGATAGCCTTGTATTCATGAGATTTTCTATCGAATTGGTTCATGATTTGGACACGCACACGACTCATAGCACGGCTAAGATGTTGTACAATATGAAAGCGATTTAGAACGATTTTAGCATTCGGGAGTGAAACAGTCTGGGAGACTGTTTCAGCCTGAGCCTAGAAATTTGAAGCGAATCTGTTTAGCCAAGGCATAATAAGGACTAAACATATCCATAGTAATAATTTTGACGCGACATCGGACAGCTCTATCATACTTAAGAAAGTGATTACGAATGATAGCTTGTGTTCTTCCCTCAAGAACAGTGATGATATTGAGATTGTTAAAATCTTGCGTAATGAAGCTCATCTCCATCTCCCGATTGAAACAGTCACTCCCCGGACTGTTTCAACGTCCCAAGACATAATCTCAGGCAGATTTCTAACATTACACTCAAAGTGGAAGTCATTGAGCTTTCGAATGACAGTTGAAGTTGAAATGGCCAGCTGATGAGCAATATCGGTCATAGAAGTCTTTTCAATCAACTTTTGCGCAATTTTTTGGTTGATAATACGAGGAATTTGGTGATTTTTCTTGACGATAGAAGTTTCAGCGACCATCATTTTTGAACAGTGATAGCACTTGAATCGACGCTTTCTAAGGAGAATTCTAGTAGGCATACCAGTCGTTTCGAGGTAAGGAATTTTCGACGGTTTTTGAAAGTCATATTTCTTCATTTGACTTCCGCACTCAGGGCAAGATGGAGCTTCATAGTCCAGTTTGGCGATGAGTTCCTTGTATGTATCCTTATTAATGATATCCATAGGGGATTTACCCACTACAAATATTATAGAGCCCAAAAAGGTGGCTATGTCACCTTTTTGTGTCAGTGTAGGTATTTGTGACGCGGTGGTGGGGCATCAATGGAGTTTCTTGAAGGTAATACTCTTCGAAAATCTCTTCAAACCACGTCAGCGTCGCCTTACCGTAGGTATGGTTACTGANNATCTACAACCTCAAAGCAGCGCTTTGAGCAACCTGCGGCTAGCTTCCTAGTTTGCTCTTTGATTTTCATTGAGTATGAAATAAGATATGCACAAATTGATTAGAAAAGTCAAATGAATTTCTACAAATGTTTTAGCAATCGCAATCTACTTGTCTAGATTCGATCTGATATATTTTCGATTTAATGATATGGTATTTAAAACCTCCAAAGCAGCTTGCTCCATTATTTTACTTACGTGAGTGTAGATGTTATTTATTGTTTTAGCGTCTTTGTGTCCCACTCTAACCATTATAGCTTTTAATGGGATATTCTTCTCAGCTAGTGTACTAAAGAGTGTGTGCCTGAAAATATGGGAACTAAGGGGCTGGTTTATCGGTTTCGCTAGTTTAGTATTTGCCTTTTGAAAAGTGATCTTAAATGCCTTTCTCTAAATTTACATATCACTATTGTTTAACAAAATATAATCTGCTTTAGGTCACTTATTCTTTTTTGAAATGTAGAATGAACTTTTTCAAAGTTTTTCGAATCTTTTAAAATCTGTTTGTTTTATATCGTCATTCTCCCTCTTTTTTAATTCTCCCTATACAGCCTGACAACTTTTCCGATGGTGCGAATACGGTTGCTTTCGTCTAGGCAGATGTCGGGGTATTCGGGATTGAGTTTTTTGAGGTAGCCTTGGCGAAGTTTCTTGACCTAGTTAGCACCGTCTACTTGGAAGATGACGATGGTATTATAGTCAATCTGTGGGGGATTCTTGATAAATAGGTAGTTGCCGTTTCTTATCTTTGGCTCCATGGACTTGCTGACGACATAAGCGATTGCGTCGTAGTCGTCTGGGATTTCATCCTCATAGAATGGAAACTCCATATCTAAATTGTCGTCCTGCATCGAGCGGCTACCTGCAGAGATAAACTACCTAACACGAGAGTAAGTAGTCTGTCTGTAGTCGTCCAGTCTGATGATTTTTGCGATACTTCGTTTATCATCGTTTTTCTTCTCATACAGTTGCCTCTCGGCATAGGTCAGTACCTTTACCTTGTCTGGGTGATGCCCGTTGGTCGTAGATAGATTGGATATCGCTAGGAGAATCCTTTTGAACTGGAGGAAAGAGGACATCAATCAAGCTACTGAATACTTTAACTAAGTCAAATATAGTATTTTTCTTAGTAGACCTAACCCTTTTTTCATAGTTTCCAAGGGTGTTTTTACTTATACCAATCTTGGTACTCAATTCTTATTGAGTCCAACCATTACTAGTCTATATTGTTTTATTTTTCGCATGTAACAATTGCAATCTCTTCTTTATCCACGAATGAAATCGCTTTCTGTTTTTATAAGTAAAGCATAACACGAAATCCACGAAAATGAAAACTTTGTTGTGTTTTCGTAAAAAAATTGTTGACAGAGCACGAAACGCCTATTATAATTAAATCAAGCTTAAGGAAATAACAAAAAAAACAAATCGGAGGGAAAGACGATGAGCATATTAAATGAGAAAGTAATCAATATCTGTAAATCAGTAGTTAAAGAAACTTTAATCCAAGACATTTAGGAGAAAAAGATGAAGAAATCAAGAAAATTAGCCATATTAGGAATCTGTTCAGCTTTGTTTTTAGGCTTGGCAGCTTGTCAGCAAGATGCTACAACTTCGAATGGGACGAGTCAAAGGCAAAGTAGTTCAACGAAAGTTCCATGGAAAGCTTCATACACCAACCTAAACAATCAGGTAAGTACAGAAGAGGTCAAATCTCTCTTATCAGCTCACTTGGATCCAAATAGTGTTGATGCCTTTTTTAATCTCGTTAATGATTACAATACCATTGTCGGCTCAACTGGCTTATCAGGAGATTTCACTTCCTTTACTCACACAGAATACGATGTTGAAAAAATCAGTCATCTCTGGAATCAAAAGAAGGGTGATTTTGTTGGAACCAACTGCCGTATCAATAGTTATTGTCTTTTGAAAAATTCAGTCACCATTCCAAAACTTGATAAGAATGATCAATTGCTTTTCCTAGATAACGATGCGATTGATAAGGGGAAGGTCTTTGATTCACAAGATAAGGAAGAGTTTGATATTCTATTTTCTAGAGTTCCAACTGAGGCAACGACGGATGTCAAGGTTCACGCTGAAAAGATGGAAACATTCTTCTCCCAATTTCAATTCAACGACAAAGCTCGAATGCTATCTGTAGTCTTGCACGACAATCTGGATGGTGAGTATCTGTTTGTAGGCCACGTTGGAGTCTTAGTACCGGCTGATGACGGTTTCTTATTTGTAGAGAAATTGACTTTCGAAGAGCCCTACCAAGCGATTAAATTTGCCAGCAAGGAAGATTGTTACAAGTATTTAGGCACCAAGTATGCGGATTATACAGGCGAGGGACTGGCTCAGCCTTTTATCATGGATAATGATAAGTGGGTTAATATCTAGAGGTAATCTAACATGGATATAGTATTAGGCATTTTATGTTTATTCTTGATAGGTATATGGGTGAGTACGATAATTAACAGTCGAAAACCAGGAAAAAATGAAAGATTTATAGGTTATATTCAAAGATACGATATTGATGGGGAAGGCTATCAATCAGAAGTATGGGAAGTGACTGAGGAGGAAGATTAAGAAGTAAAAACAGCGTCTTCTTTTTAGTATTGCACCTATTTCCAGACAGTCCATTTGTAGTTTTATCCAGATTGATATATAATTTAAGGTAGAGAAAATAGGAGGATCAATCAGATGGAATTAAAAGATTTTACAGAAAAAGAACAGGAAATGATTAAGAATGGGCTGACGACGTCTAAGATTAGTGACAAGGAAACTGCTGAGAAGATTCTTGCGCTTGTCCCACAAGACTTGATTAAGCGAATCCCATTTTTCGTCAGAAAACATGCTACGACACGTACGATTAAACGCATTTCAATCGAACACCCTGAGCTTTACGCTGCAGCTCAAACAAGTGGTGAGATTCCAGAAAAAGAACGAGAAGAATTACGTCAGATTATCACAACTATCTTTGAACAAAAGATGAATAAGCATAGTATTAAGTAGAGAATGAAAAAATATTTTATTGGTGGTTTGGGAAGTAATGTCTATCATAGCAAGGATCTTCTTCAAGAACTAGATTCTCAGGTTTATTTTCTAAATCCATATGAAAAACATCTTCGAGATGAAACAGAATTGAAATCATGGTTTAAAAAATCGATAGAAGAGGAAGAATCTATCTGTCTGATAGGCCATTCTCTTGGAGGAGATTTGGCTCGTTATCTCGCATCGGAATTTCAAGAAGTGAAGAAACTGATTCTTTTGGATGGTGGCTATCTAGATTTAGATAAGATTTTACCTTTAGATACAGAGTTAGAGGAAACTAAAAATTATATCAAATCTCAAATTGTTTCGGACTTAGCTCTTCTTATTTCTAAAGAAAAATCTGAAGCAAAGCATTGGTCAGAAAATATGGAGAAAGCCGTAAGGCAGTCCTATCACTGGAATTCTGAGTATAATAGATATGAGTTGGCTATAAATTATGAAAATATAGAAGCGATACTCCGCTTACGGAGAAAAATACAAGCTTTTAAGAGAGAAGTGGGAGATACCTTGTTTATTAGTCCTCGCTATCCTAATGAAGCTACATGGAGAGAGGAAACACTAAAAGAATTACCAGATTATTTTGATACTATTTTTCTAGAAAACGTTGGCCATGAGCTTTATACTCAAGCACCCAAAAAAATCGCTAGTATGATTAATGAGTGGCTCTCTTATTCTCACTGAGTTGCTTGTATGGCTTGAAATGGTATAAGATGAAAATCTACAAGTCACTAATTCTCATATAACAAAAAAAACGAACAGGCTCTTTTCTGTCATTCAGAAGAGAACTTGTTCGTTTTTATCTTGATTTTCTTAAAAAGCTCGATAAACATAGGGATTTTCTGGTTTATCGACTTTTGTAAAGCTGTCGATTTCCAAGGTTGGGAGATTTTGTTTGAGTTCTTTATGGTAGTGATTGAGCAGTTTTCCTTTGGCCGTAATCCAAGTGTTGTTTTCATACTGCCGGGTATTTCCCTTGGTCAGCAATCCATAGACACCAGAATCTGCGATACAGTGGATAATGCCGAATCGGAACAGAAATTGACTATTGGCATGACTGGGGTCGTTATAGACAAAGCCTGTAAACTGGATTGTCTTGCCCTCAAACTCATCTGGATAGTCGTAGATAGCCTCCATGACCTCCATATAGTTTTCATTAGTGATCTGAATGCTATCCTGGGACAAGTATTTATCCGCCGCCGTTCGCATTTCCTTTTCATAGGCTGATTTTGAAAA
The DNA here is from genome assembly GCF_013277175.1 of Streptococcus sp. 3167. Lineage (NCBI taxonomy): Bacteria > Bacillati > Bacillota > Bacilli > Lactobacillales > Streptococcaceae > Streptococcus > Streptococcus sp. 3167. The sequence continues at coordinate 11,749 of NZ_VMML01000029.1, forward strand.
ATAAGAACTGGTGTCTGGTTTCAAATATTGGCTTGTCGTCCCTTCACTTGTCTGAATGGCTAGATCCGTTCCTTCCGATAGGGGGAAATGATAACCTTTAGCAGAAACGGTCTGAGAATCCAAGCTAACAGTTGGGAAAGTTAAGCCGATGACAAGTGGAATAGCCAGAAGAGAAATACTCGTCATCTTGGCCAATCGGCTGTTCAGATGACTGTGGGTTTTGATTTGCTTCATCCAGATATACAATTGAACAATTGCCAAGATAAAGGAAAGCACCATGGAGATATAGGCCAGATAGGAATAGTGCATGTTGATGTACTGGTTTAGTTTGCCCGACAGATGGAGGTAAATAGTCAGTTCAAAATAGCCAGCTAAAACTAAAAATCGAATCATAGGATGACTCCAATCAAGAGAGAATAGGCTAAAACGACCAGAGTCACAATCGTAATGAAGTGACTAATAAATCGTGCTTTCAAGTAATTTTTCATCATGAGAATATTTTTGATATCCAGCATTGGGCCAATGACGAGAAAGGCCAGAACTGGAGCCAAACCGAAACTCGAGAGAAGAGAAGCACCTATAAAGGCATCCGCCTCACTACAGAGCGAAAGAAGAAAGGATAAAATCATCAAGAGCAGGATGGCAAAAAGAGGGGTCGCACTGATAGAGGTCAGAATCCGAGTCGGAACGTAGACCTGTATTATAGAAGCAAAGAGGCAGCCAAATACCAAATAACGCCCCGTATCAAAAAATTCATCAATGGCCTGCACAAAGACTTGAAAAACTTTTTTTGCAGAACTCAAGTAAGAAAAATCATGCTCATGACAAGTCAGACGATTTTCTTTCTGAATCGGTTCTTGCCAGAAAAATCCTAGAAAAATTCCTAGTATTACAGCCACAAGAATGGAACCCAGAGCTCGTAATAGGGCGACATGGAAGGAGTTGCCAAAGGCAGAATAGGTCGCAAAAAGAACAATGGGATTGATAACAGGTGCTGTCACAAGAAAGGGAACGGCCGTGTAACTGGGAACCTTTTTTTCCAGAAAACGATTGATAATGGGGACGATTCCACATTCACAAGAAGGGAAAAGTATACCAACGAAGGTGCCAAAAAAGATTCTCCCCCAACGATTTCGAGGGAGAAAATGATAAACCCTGTCAGGTGTGATATAGACCTCAATCAGCCCTGAGACAATGCTTCCTATCAGAACGAAGGGAAGGGCTTCAATGATAATGGAGAGGAAAATGGCTCCAGTTTGAAGTACACTAGATGGGAGTTGTTGAAAAGCAGTCATCTAGTTTTTCTTTTCTGCTTTGGCTTTTTTCTCTTTGTCATCAGGGAAAGTGACTTGTTTCAAATCTGGGAGTTTAGCAAACTCTTCAAACATCTTGTCCAAGTCGTCTCGTTTTGTAAATTTTACAGCCATAGGTGTACCTCGATTCTAAATTCTACCTCTATTATACTATTATTTTGAGGAAAAGGGAAAAGTTAAAATTGAGTATCTAACGAATAATAGAGTTTGATATATCCTGATATACACTATGATTGTGATATAATAGTTGTGGAATAACGGAGGAAATTATGGATCATGAAAAAAATCGGTCAGATTACCGATGAAGTAAAAGAAATTTTTGATATTGTTCTTGAAGCGAGCGACATAAAGGTCAACAAAGACGGTTTGAGAAGTCATATGATAAAAGGCCATCACAATGATGTGATTCATCATATTGAAGACCTGGAACTCATACTAAGGAACCCAGATTTCGTCGGCATCAATCCACGAGAGAAAGACGCCAGTTTTGAATATGTAAAAAGATTTGATAATAATGTTCTTGTTGCGATTAAGTTGCGATTAAGTTACATAAAAGTGGTGATTTCTTTTATGTTCCGACCATGTATCGTTTACAAGATTACAAGTTACAAAGTCGTATTAAGTCTGGTAGATTGAGAAAACATAACATTAAATTGTCTGAAAATTTATTGACAGATTAGAAAAAACATAGTATAATGAAACGTAAGATGAATTCAGGTTTCCTGAACCGATAGGAGTATACAATGAAAAAACTAGGTTTTGTCCTTTTATCTTCAGCCTTGCTATTGACAGCTTGTGCAGTCCGTTTTGAAAAATCAACCGAGACAACCGATTCGTCCAAGGTGACAGCCTTGTCTGAAGACAAGCAAAAAATGCTTGATAAGGCTACTGCTGACTATAAGACTTTTGTGCAAGACCAAATCGATAAACTGTTGACAGATACAGAAGGCTTTGTCAAACTGTTGAAAGAAGGTAAGTTAGAAGAAGCTAAGAAGGTCTATCCACTGATTCGTATGTCTTATGAGCGTTCAGAACCGATTGCCGAGAGTTTTGGTGAGTCAGATGTCAAGATTGACTTCCGTTTGGCAGACTACATGGACGAAAACAAGACAGAAGAGGGATGGTCAGGTTTCCACCGTATTGAGCGTATCCTTTGGGAAGACAATACAACTAAAGGAACTGAAAGTTATGGCGATCAGTTGGTCAATGATATCAAGGAATTGAAAGCCAAGATTGCAACTGTGGATGTGGACTACAAGGTCATGTTGACTGGGGCAGTCGACTTGCTTAACGAAGTTGCAACAAGTAAGATTACGGGTGAAGAGGAAATTTATTCTCATACAGACTTGTATGATTTCCGTGCAAATATCGAGGGAGCTGAGAAGATTTTCCAACTTTTTAAACCTTTACTTGAAAAATCAGATGCTAACCTAGTTAAAGAATTGGAAGCAGATTTCAAGTCAGTTAATAGTTTGCTGGACAAACAAATGACCGACAAGGAACACTACAAACTCTATACTGATTTGACAAAAGAAGATACCAAAGAATTGTCAGAAGCTGTGACAAAACTTGGTGAACCTCTATCACAAATGGGTAAATTTCTTAGTGGAGAATAAGAGTCATGACTGAAAAAGACGAAAAGTTTTTTGAAAAGAAAATGGACCGTCGAGAATTTCTAAAAAAAGCAGGGATTGGAGGGGCTGGTTTAGCGCTAGGACTCTCTGGTGCTTCTGCTTTTTTCGCACCTAAGCTAGGAAGTCAGGAAAAAATCTCGTACGGAAATGAAAAAATTGCTTTTTATGGCAAGCATCAAGCTGGGATTAGTACGCCCATGCAAAAGAATATCTATTTTGTCGTTTTGGACTTGCATACGACGGATAGAGATAAGATTATCCAGTTGTTCAAGGATTGGACGGATTATAGTGCCAAGTTGGTTGAGGGGGAATTGGTCAAAAAAGATGGACAGAATGCTCTCTTACCTCCTAGCGATACTGGGGAGACAGTCGGGCTTAACCCGCATCGTTTGACCCTGACTTTTGGTGTCTCTGCCAGTTTCTTGAAAAAGATGAACTTGGAAAACAAGCGTCCTCAAGTGTTCAGAGATTTACCGCCTTTTCCGAAGGAGCAATTGCGTGAAAAATATACAGGTGGAGATATTGTGATTCAGGCCTGTGCAGATGATGAGCAGGTTGCCTTTCATGCTATTCGAAATCTTATCCGTAAGGGGAGAAATGCAGTGACCCTCCGTTGGAGTCAGTCTGGTTTTGCAGCTATCGGTGATCGAATGGAGACTCCGCGTAACCTCTTTGGTTTTAAAGATGGAACAGCAAATCCAACCAAGGAGCAAGACTTTGACCGCGTTATCTGGGCTGATAGTAAGGATTGGATGGAAAATGGTTCATATATGGCAGTTCGTCGGATTCAGATGTTTTTAGAGACTTGGGATCGCACTAGTCTTGAAGAACAAGAAAATACTTTTGGTCGTTACAAGGAAAGTGGTGCTCCCTTTGGTAAGAAGAATGAGTTTGATGAAGTGGATTTGAGTCTCTTACCTGATGATTCGCATGTTCGTTTAGCTAAGGAAGTAGACAAGCCCCTTTTGCGACGTTCTTATTCTTACTCTGATGGAATTGATGAAAAAACTGGCCAGTTTGATACAGGATTGCTTTTCATTTCTTTCCAGAAGGATCCTGATAACTTTGTCAAGGTTCAAACCAATCTAGGTGCTACTGATAAGATGAATGAATATATCACTCACATCGGTAGTGGACTCTTTGCTTGCTTTGGTGGTGTGGAGAAAGGAGGCTACATTGGTCAGAAATTATTGGAAGGCTAGAAGCTGGTTACTAGTTTTAGCTTTGTCATTTTTAATTCTTTCCCCAGTAGGTGCCCAAGAAAGCTTGAGTTCTTACTTTGTGAAAATCACAGATGCTTCTAAAGCAGTGAAAAATGGGAATCAGTCTGAGGCCCAGAAACTTGTTCAAGAGATGGCATCAGACTTTGAAAGAGTAGAAGATAGCAATTCTGAGGCTGGTAAAGTCGTTAAGGAAAAGTTAGCTCAGTCAGGCGAGATTACTGAAGACAAACTCACCGAAATTTCTGCAGCCCTATTAGCCTTTGAAAAAGAACAAAATCCTGTTGACCTAGATGCGGAAAAAGAAAAATTGGTAAACCGTCTAAGTCCTTGTTTTGAAGCCTTAGAGCAGGCCATTGCCTCCAAAGATTTGGAAAAGGTACGAGAAGCTTTTAAGAAAATGAATTCCACTTGGACTATCAATGAAAGTGTGGTTCGTGACAATAGTACGGCCCATTATGGACGTGTTGAAACAGCTATTTCTTTCTTGCGTAGTAGTATGGAAACCGAGCCTACGGATTTTAACTCCATCCAGACTTCCTTTGAGGACTTAAAAAAGGCTATCGATGATTTTGCAAGCGGAAAAGAAGTCGCAGAAGCATCTTCTGATTTAAGTCTCAAAGATGGTATTGCTCTTTTGAAGAAAGCTTTGGAACAATTCCAAGCTGGTGACCAAGCATCAGGAGCAGCTAGCATGAAGGAATTCATCACTATCTGGCCAACGATTGAGGGTTCTGTTAGCACGACCAATCCTTCCCTCTATACACGAGTGGAAAGTGAAAGCCCTGTGATTATGGTCAAGGGAGGTGAGAAGGAATACCAAGAAAAATTAGAAAAACTGATTGCAGATTTATCACAAATTGATACTAGCGCACGTTACAATGCCTTTGATGCTATGCTGATTCTTTTAAGAGAAGGAGTAGAGGCCCTCTTAATCGTCATGGCCTTGGTGACGACCTTGAAAGCAGCCAAGATGCGAAAAGGGCTCAAGTGGGTTTATGGTGGTGCTATCACTGGAATCATGGCCAGTCTCCTTATTGCCTTCATCCTGCAAATTTCCTTTCCAGTAGTAACATCAGGCTCCAATCGTGAAATCATCGAAGGAGCAGTGGGGATTTTTGCGGTAGCTATGCTGATTTTGATTGGAATCTGGCTCCACAGCAAATCCTCGGTCAAAAAATGGAATACCTTTATGGAGTCACAAATGGAAACAGTGACCAAAACAGGCTCCTTTATTTCCATGTTTGCCCTCAGTTTTCTAGCTGTTTTCCGTGAGGGAGCAGAAACCATTCTCTTTTATGTTGGGATTTTACCAAGAATTTCCAGTTTTGAATTTGTCTTGGGAATTTCACTTGCCTTGCTGGTTCTGGTAATTATTGCCCTTGTGATGAACAAGGCCAGTCAATTCTTCCTGCCACATAAGGTCTTCTTTATCCTGACTTGGATGATTTATGCCCTAGCCTTCAAGATGCTGGGGGTTAGTATCCATGCTCTTCAGTTGACCAATATGGCACCAAATCACTTAGTGACAGGCTTTCCAACGATCGACTTGCTTGGAATTTATCCAAGTTGGGAAGGCTTGGTTAGCCAGCTAGTCTTTGTTATTATTGTCTTGATTGTCACTTTTAGACAGGGTGAAAAATAAATGGATAGAAAAGAATTGACAATCGTTGAACATCTGGTAGAATTTAGAAAGAGACTATTGGCAGTAGTCATTTGTTTCTTTTTGGTATTCTCTGTTTCTCTGCTGTTTGCAGACCAGATTTACCAGTATGTGACCCAATCTTTTCAGCAAAAGTTGATTGTTTTAGGGCCTAATGATATTTTATGGATTTACATACGTTTGGCTAGTCTGATGGCCTTTACTATCACCTTGCCTTACACGGTGTATCATATTTGGTCTTTCATTAAACCCGGTTTAAAGAAGGAAGAAGCTAGAGCTGTCTTTGCCTATATTCCAGCTAGTTTCCTTTGTTTTCTAGTTGGACTGGCTTTTGGTTTTTACTTTGTAACACCGGCCTTACTTCAGGTTTTATTAGGGTTGGGAGAAGGTCTATTTGAAACGCAGTTAACCGCCCAAAATTATCTGTCTTTTGTTTTTCAAACGACCTTGCCTTTGGCTCTGATTTTTGAATTGCCAGTTATCATTGCCTTTTTGACGTCGATTGGACTCATTGGACCAGAATTATTGACTGCTTATCGCCGATATGCCTATTTTATCTTATTGGTACTCGCAGTCATCTTAACACCAGCTGACTTTGTCAGCGATTTGGCAATGACTGCCCCCTTGATATTACTCTATGAATTAAGTATTGCTATTAGCAAACACATTATGAAACGCAAGCAGAAAGGAGAGAGGAATGGGAATCTTACGTGATATTGGAGCACCAGGATTGATTATCATCGTTTTAGGAGCTCTCTTGATATTTGGACCAAAACGATTGCCTGAACTAGGCGAGTCAATCGGTAAAATGCTATCTGAATTTAAAAAAGCAGTTAAAGGAGCTGAAAATCAAGATAAGGAAGACTAAACCTTGTCTAATAAAAAACTTTGTACTCTGGAAGCCATCGCGTGGCTAGCTAGAGTGCAAAGTTTTTTTATTTTTTAGTTAAAATGAAGACTGTGTTCCTTATAAGTACAAGGTTATTAAGAGAGTGGTGGACATTAAAATGATGATTTTGAGTTTTTGTTATTTTTGCTTTGGAGCAAGGTAAGATAGTCACTTTTGGTGTGAAATAAGTGGGAAAGAAAAACAGTTCTTTGAGTCTGGTCGATAAAGTAAAGCAAGATATACTGACCGATAATTTTTCCTCGCGTAGGGTACTTACTGTTGATTTTTAGTTCGATTTTTTCATCTGCATCAAAGCCAGCTTCAGGAAAAGTTTCTAAACTTTTTAAGCCGTCTAAAATTCTGGCTACAGTATTCTTAGCAGACTGAGGTGATAAAAGAACAGTAGTAATGTAGTCATGGATATTGTCAATTGCCTGACTCACTTCAGTAGAAAGACTCACTTTATAAGCCATATCGTAGCCTCATATTGTCTAGGGAAGTTCCTTGTCCGGATTCGTATTCTCTTAAGGAGCGTTCAGATTGGGCTTGTAGTTCCTGAATCAATCGCTCACGATGTATATCTTCTGCAGTTTTTATTGGTAAATCCTGTTCGAGAACAATCTGCTCGATAAAAAGACTAATAGCATCCGTCATAGTCATTCCTTTTTCCTTGATGATAGCTCTAGCTTGTTCCATTGATGACTCATTGATTTTAAAATTGTATTGCTTAGTAAGTGATGTCGTCATGGTATATCTCCAATCTATGCTATATATAGCTAGTATATATCTTTTATATTTTTTAGGCAAGAGAAAACTTTGTACTCTAGAAACTATCGAGAGTGTAAAGTTTTTTTAGTTTGGAACATGAAAACAGCAGTTGATTTCAAGAAACAAAAAAGAACAGCCGAAGCTGTCTTTTTCTCATTATTTGAGACCGTATTTTTTGTTGAAACGATCCACGCGTCCATCTGCTTGAGTGAACTTTTGACGTCCAGTGTAGAATGGGTGTGAGTCTGATGAAATTTCCACACGGATTAATGGGTAAGTTTCGCCTTCGAACTCAACTGTTTCGTTAGAGCGTTTTGTTGAACCGCTAAGGAATTGGTAACCAGTAGTTGTGTCCATGAAGACAACTGGGCGATATTCTGGATGGATATCTTTTTTCATTTTGCAATATTTCCTTTCTGCCATGGTCTCTTTGCGAGCCATAGATTGTTACTATACTAGTCTATCAGATTCTGAAAAGTTTGGCAAGTATTTTATCAGTTTTTAAGCAAGTTTTTTAACTTTTGGTAGATGATTTCGTTTTCCTCTAGGCTATAGGAATTGGCACCGCTTGCTAGAGGATGGCCTCCACCATCATGTTCTTTGGCAATTTCATTGATAGGATGAATTTTACTGCGTAAGCGAACGCGGTAGTGGCCAACAGCCTGCTCCACAAAAATTCCCCAGAGACTAACACTATCAATGCGTCCAGGTGCACCGACAATGGCTGCAGTTTCAGCATCGGTAACATTAAATTGTTTCAAGACTTCTTGACTCAGGATAACTCGCGCTGCACCATTTTCATCCACTTCCAGATGGTCGTAGATGTAGCCTTGAAGTTTAGCAATTTTGTAACTCATAGTGTCCATTTTGCGAGTGAGAGCCGCAAAGTCAAAGTTCTGTTCTCTTAGATAGGCAGCCAGACGAAGAGTCCGTGCAGTGGTAGAAGGGTAGAGGAAGCGACCTGTATCACCAACAATTCCTGCAAAGAGCAACTCAGCAGCTCGATCTGACAAGGCCAGTTGGGTTGTTTGGGCAAATAGGGTAATCATCTCGCTAGCGCTACTTGAACTAGTATCTACCCAAGATAGGTTACCGTATACATCATCATTTGGATGGTGGTCAATCTTAATGAGAAAATCACCTTGACTATAGCGCTTATCATCGATACGAGCAGTATTCGCCGTATCACAGACGATGACAAGTGCGCTCTGGTAGGCACTATCTTCAACAAGATCCATCTCAGCCATCCAAGTAAGAGTCGGTTCATCATAACCTACGGCTTTGATGTTTTTTTCAGGGAAATGATATTCCAGCAAGGCTTTCAAGCCCACTTGACTTCCCAAGGCATCAGGGTCTGGTTTCATATGACGATGAATGATAATCGTGTCGTATTCTTTGATTTTTTCTAAAATTTGATGGCAAATTTCCATAAATAACCTCAATTCTTTCTCATTTCATTGTAGCACAAGAATTTTTATTTTTAAAATGAAAAAGATGTGATATAATGGAGAAAGATAAATTGAGGAGGACGATATGGTATTAGCAAAAATTGTATTTGCCAGTATGACCGGTAATACCGAAGAAATTGCAGATATTGTAGCAGACAAATTACGTGACTTGGGCTTGGATGTCGATGTTGATGAATGTACAACTGTTGACGCTTCAGACTTCTTGGAAGCTGACATCGCTATCGTTGCGACCTATACTTATGGTGATGGTGAATTGCCAGATGAGATGATGGACTTCTACGAAGACCTAGCAGATCTCAACTTGAATGGCAAAATCTACGGAGTGGTTGGTTCAGGAGATACCTTCTACGATGAATTCTGTAAGGCTGTTGATGACTTTGATCGTGTTTTTGTTTCGACAGGAGCAGAAAAAGGTTCAGAATGTGTTAAAGTTGATCTCTCTGCTGAGGAAGAAGACATTGAGCGCTTGGAACAATTCGCAGAAGAATTGGCTGCTAAAGTAGGATAAGTATAAAAGTGCGCTGATGTAATCAATCAGTGCATTTTTCTTATCGTGAGTTAGGATTTTACTAGCCTATTTGGTGGCTTTTTGATACAATAATTCAAATAAAGGAGGAGACTGTATGGATTTAGATAGTATTCGTCAAGAAATTGATCAAATCGACGACCAAATCGTCAAGCTCTTAGAAGAACGAATGCATTTGGTTGAGGGTGTAGTTGCCTATAAGAAAGCTTCAGGTAAACCGATTTTAGATACCAAGAGAGAAGCGGTTATTTTTGAAAAGGTTAGAAGTCGTGTAGGAGATAAGCGCTATCAGGAAACTATTGTCGCGACTTTTTCGGACATACTCAAACGTTCGCGTGATTATCAGAATCAGAATATCAAATGAAAAAAGAACAATTTTATCCGCTAGGCATTTTTATAGCTGCTATGTTGGGCGGACTTGTGCGCTACCTTGTTTCTACTTGGTTATCAGCCAGTCCAGACTTTCCTTGGGGCACTCTCTTTGTCAACTATCTGGGAATTTTCTGCTTGATTTATCTTGTCAAGGGATATCTGGTCTATAAGGGGACTAGTAAGGGCTTGATTTTAGCACTAGGGACGGGCTTTTGTGGAGGTTTAACAACTTTTTCCAGCCTAATGCTTGATACTGTGAAGCTGCTTGATACAGGGCGTTATCTTAGTTTAGTCCTGTATTTGCTTTTGAGCATCGGTGGAGGCCTACTCTTAGCTTATTTTCTAGGGAGGAAGAAATGGTAATGGTCTATCTTGCAATTGCTTGTGGTTTCGGAGCTTTAGTGCGCTATTTCTTTTCCCGCTATAATCAAACTTCTAAATTGCCCCTCGGAACGCTCATAGTCAATCTTCTAGGTTGTTTTTTAATTGGATTATTCTACAATCATGTGGAGTCTAAGGAAGTCTATGCTATTTTAGCAACAGGATTTTGTGGAGGTTTGACAACTTTTTCGACCTTGAATGACGAACTCCAAAGATTGTTAAGTGATAGGAAGGGATTTTATTCTTATTTAGCTTTGACCTACCTCGGTGGTTTGATTGCGATTTTTTTAGGAATTCTGCTATAAATTTCTTTACTTTTTTGTGGAAATTTGGTAAACTGTATCTTGTGTGTAATGGACGCACAAAAATACAGTTTATCCGCTGAGGAAGATTCTTCAAGATTGACAAAGATAGGAGAATAAAATGAATCCATTAATCCAAAGCTTGACTGAAGGTCAACTTCGTACAGATATCCCATCATTCCGTCCTGGTGACACTGTTCGTGTACACGCGAAAGTTGTCGAAGGTAACCGTGAACGTATCCAGATTTTTGAAGGTGTTGTTATCGCACGTAAAGGTGCTGGTATCTCAGAAAACTACACAGTTCGTAAAATCTCTAACGGTGTAGGTGTTGAGCGTATCTTCCCCATCCACACTCCACGTGTTGAAAAAATCGAAGTTGTTCGTTACGGTAAAGTACGTCGTGCGAAATTGTACTACTTGCGTGCTCTTCAAGGTAAGGCAGCTCGTATCAAAGAAATCCGTCGTTAATTCGACTAAAACTCTGCTTTTTCAGCAGAGTTTTTATCTAGCTCCCTTAGTTCAATGGATATAACAACTCCCTCCTAAGGAGTAGTTGCAGGTTCGATTCCTGCAGGGGGCATAATAAGAAGCGTAAAGAAACATAAAGAATATTCAAAGTGTTTATTTGTAGGCAATCATCACAATTTAGTTTTTTAAAATAGGTTAGTATTTTTGGAATCTTTGACCAAAGTGTGACCAAAATTTGACCAAAAGTCAATGAATATAGAATAAAGTAGATCAGGAAGCTGGTCTATTTTATTTTGTAGTTATTGAGAAAAAGTGGTTTGTTTTAATTTGACTATTATACACATAATGCGTATAATAGTAAGTGTAAGGAGGTAACGAATATATATGCCACTTACAGGTAAAGAAATGGTGAAACTAGCTCTTGAGAATGGATGGGTTGAAGTTCGTCAAAGAGGAAGTCATCATCATTTTAAGAAAGAGGGTTTTTCTTATCTTGTCACGATTCCAGTTCATGGAAATGAAGATTTGGGAAAGGGATTGGAGAGAAAGATTCTCAAAGATTTAGGATTGTAATTTTTACTTTCCTAAGTCTTTTTACATCAGAGGTAGTAGAATGTTGGGGGTAGTAGAATGTTAAAAACGTATCCAGCTATTTTTCATAAAGAAGGAACAGGATATTGGGTAGAATTTCCAGAATTTGGTGGTGGTACAGAAGGAAAAAATATCGAAGAAGCGATGAAAAATGCTCGAGAAATGCTTGAAAATGTTTTAGCTTCTTATATCGATGAAGGGATGGCGTTGCCTACTCCAAGTGATATTTTAAAGATTGAAGTTTCAGATGGTTTTGTATCAATGATTCAAGTTGATCCTGCGCCTTTTGTGAGAAGTAACAAGGCGATTAGAAAGAACGTGACCGTTCCTGAATGGCTAGTTCGTCTTGCTGATCGAGAAAAGATTAACTATTCAGAAGTTTTGGCACAAGCATTAGAGCAGAAGTTGCAAGTTTAAATTTAAAGACTGTATTTATTAGGGAATAAGTTTGATATGTATTGGTAAAAGTGATACAATAGATATACAAGAAGAAAAGGAGAAATGCTATGTCACAAATTGCTGTAAGAGTAGATGATGAATTGAAAAAAGAAGCGACTGCGATTTTTAATGAGTTGGGGTTGGATATGTCAACTGCTGTGAAGTTATTTTTGAAGCAAAGTGTGTTGACAAGAAGTATTCCTTTTGAAGTTAAACTTGATTCTGAGTAAGGTGAAATAAAAGTGTGGATAGATATAATCTAAAGGGGTTCGGTTATGGTTTATACAATAGATCAGATAAAGGAAAAAATTGTTCCTGTTGCTAAACAATATGATTTATCTAAAATTTATCTATTTGGCTCTTATGCTAGGGGCGAAGCTGATGGGAAAAGTGATGTTGATATTGCTTTGGAGTTAGAGGATGATTCTATATATTTTGATGTATATGGTAGACTTTTGACTATTTTTGATGGTAATATAGATATTCTATTGGTTAGTGATTTACTTTCTCCAAAAACAAACATTGGGAAGTTAGTCAAGAAAAATTTTTTGAATGATAGAGAGGTTATTTATGAGAAGTCAATCTCTTGAAACTGATATAGCATATTTGAAGGATATGGTTTTATATCTTGATAAGGCCGATGCTGTTTTGTATAAAGCAAGAAGATATAATTTACCTTTAGATGATGATATGGTAGTTGATTCTATCGCTATGAATTTAGGACAGGTAGGAGAACAGTTATCGTTAGGCAAATTATCAGAGGAAGTAAAACAGAAGTATTCAGATAGGATAAACTGGACTCAGATAAAAGGTTTTAGAAATTTTATTTATCATAATTATTCTAACTTAAATTTTAAAATTATAGAGGGTATATTGAAGGAATCTGTTCCCAAAACGAAAGAATCTTTACACTCGATTATAAGAGAATTAGAAGGTGAATTATAAAATAGAAAATGAAAGAGAAACTCTAAAAACGTATGGAAGATTTGCTAGAAATCGACAAATTTTATTCCTCAAAAAACGAATACTTCCATAAGAGAAATTATTATTGATGAAGATTTAATATCTGTATTGGATGCATTGAAAGAGGAACAAGATAAGGTTCTTTATAATCGTGAAGAATTAAAGAAATATGATTTGGTCTCTTGTGATAGAAGGTATAAACTTTCTACAAATTATGGATTGAATAAATACTTGAAAGTATTTTTATCCGAACTTGGGATAGGTAGCCAAACCATGATAGCAAAAGCAGGCAGGCATATTTACGGTTTATATTTATTAGACTTCCTGCAAAACTAGAATCCTAGTTCATGATTGATAATACCAACAATCAAATTCATTCGTAAGCCGAAGCGTTTACGATGATTTCGATAGGTTGTTGAAAATATTTTAAACGTTTTCATAGTGAAATGAAATAAGAACAGGACAAATCGATTTCTAACAATGTTTTAGAAGTAGATGTGTACTATTCTAGTTTCAATCTACTATACTCTGTCAAAAATATTCTCAACCTTGATTCTCTCCTTAGATAGCGCATGGTTACAGGCTTTATCTTCAGCTGTTAGCAGCTTGAGTTTGCTGGATTTCCTCGGAGTTTGCGCTTGAGGATATAGCTTCATGAGCCCTTGATAAGCACTGTCAGCCAAGATTTTACCAGCTTGTCCGATATTTCTGCGACTCATTTTGAACAACTTCATATCATGACAATAGTTCACAGCGAGCTCCAAAGAAACAATTCTCCCTTGACTTGTGACAATCGCTTAAGCCTTCATAGCGTGGCATTTCTTTTTACCAGAATCATTCTCTAATTGTTTTTTTAGAACGATTGATTTTTACTTCCGTCGCATCAATCATTACCGTGTCCTCAGAACTGAGAGGAGTTCTTGAAATCGTAACACCACTTTGAACAAGAGTTACTTCAACCCATTGACTCCGATGGGTTAAGTTGCTTTCGTGGATACCAAAATCAGCCGCAATTTGTTCATAAGTTCGATATTCTCGCACATATTGAAGTCGCCATAAGAAGGTATTCTAGGCTTAGTTTAGGTTTTCGTCCCCCTTTTGCGTGTTTACCTTGATAAGCTGTTTTCAATACAGCTAACATCTCTTCAAAAGTCGTGCGCTGAACACCAACCAGGAGCTTAAATCGTGCATCAGTTAGTTGTTTACTTGCTTCATAATTCATAGAACTATTCTACCATATTTTGTTTCGCAGGAAGTCTATTATCAAAAGGTGTTGATATATGGGCTGTTTCAAGATTACTAAGGCATAAAGATATACAACAAATTATTCAAACTTACGGACATACTCTAAAAGAGGGTTATTGATAAATAGTATAGGAAGAGCCTTAAAATAAGGTTTTTTCTATTTATCGATTCCAGCAGGGGGTATGTAATTAGATACTATAGTAGATTGAAACTAGAATAGTGTATCTGGACTTCTAAAACATTACTAGAAATTGATTTGTCCTATTCCTATTTCATTTTACTATAAAAACCGCTCAACTGAGCGGTTTTCGTCTATTCATACCCTCTTACAGTACCCATGTTCGGATGGCATGGGCAACACCGGATTCGTCATTTGTTTTAGTGATGTATTTGGCGATTTTTTTGATTTCTGGATTTCCATTTTCCATGACAACGGGGTTCCCAACGACTTCTAGCATGGCACGGTCATTTTCTTCGTCACCGATAGCCATGGTTTGATTTTTGGTCAATCCGAGTTTTTCAGCTAGGTGAGTGATGGCTGACCCCTTGTCTACATTCTTTTTAAGGAGTTCGAGGTAGAAAGGAGCAGACTTGTTGATAGAGTAGCGTTCGTAAAATTCTGCTGGTATCTTTTCAATTGCAGCATCGAGAACCTCAGGCTCATCGATGAACATACACTTGACGATTTCCTTGTCAGCCATTTCTTCAGGTGTGCGGTAGAAGATAGGCATGTTGACGAGGGTTGATTCGTGCACAGTGTATGTTCCGATATTGCGATTGGCAGTATAGATACCGTCCTTAGTAATAGCATGCATGTGGACACCGAGCTTACGACTGAGAAATTCCATATCCAGATAATCCTCATAAGTCAAGGATTCGCTGATAATCTCATGCCCTGTAGCAGTTTCTTGGACAAGGGCACCATTGAAGGTCACAACATAGTCACCCTCGTCTCTCAACTGCAAGTCGTCCAGAAGTTTGGCAACACCTGCGATAGGGCGGCCAGTTGCAATGACGACTTTGACACCAGCTTCTTTGGCATCTTGGATGGCAGAAAAGACTTCAGGAGTAATCTCCTTTTGACTGTTGACTAGGGTTCCGTCAATATCGACAGCGATTAGTTTAATACTCATAAAATTCCTCTTCTAGTTTTTATTTGGGGTAAAATGATCGTTCTCAATTAAGTGTAAAAATTGCTGGGTAATGCTAGCAAAGATGCTGTTTTGGTCCAACATTTCTTTTGGAAAATAAAAGCGATTATCTCCGTGGCGACTGCCAGCAAGGGATTGGACGATAGGAGACAGGCTAGAGAGTTCGGCCAGTTGACCATTTTTTTGTAAAATCTCAATCTGTGTCCGTGGATTTTCAGATTCGGGACGATAGATATCATAAGGGAGGTCAAAATTCTTATGAATGGCAGTGTAGTAGTCGGGATCAAAGCCGATATCCTCAACCAATTTTCTCATGCTAGCGAGTTGGTCTTGGTCTTCTTGTGAAAAAGTAATGGATTTAAAGACCTTGCGGTTGACAAAGCGTTGCGACAGGTCTGCAAGAATCTTGTCAGGACTGGTCATCCAGAGTTGGAAGTAGGTATTCATCACACCATCATCCAGAGCTAGATAGTCAGACAAGGTCACATTTTTTTCGAAGAAAGGCAGGAGGTGTGGAGAAGTTCGGGCAAAGAAATCCTTGTCCTCAGGATAGAGTTCCTTGGCGCGTTTGAGAAGATTCTGTAGGAGAACTTCCATGGCGCGTGTTGCGGGGTGGAAATAAACCTGCATGTACATCTGGTAGCGACTGAGGACGTAGTCTTCGATGGCGTGCATGCCATTGCGCTGAAAGGCGATACCATTTTCGACAGGACGAATGACTCGGAGGATGCGAGTCAGGTCAAATTCCCCATAGGATGCTCCTGTAAAATAGGAGTCGCGCAAGAGATAGTCCATGCGGTCTGCATCAATCTGGCTAGAAATGAGTTGTACGACCTGCTTGTTAGAATAGGTATGGTCGATGACACTGGCAACCTTTTCTGGGAAATCAGGCGCCACTTGTAGCAGGACTTGGTGAATCTCCGTTTCAGGACTTTGGATGATTTCCTGAGTAATGGCCTCATGATCTGTATCAAAGAGATGTTCAAAAGTATGGGAGTAGGCACCATGCCCAAGGTCATGTAGGAGGGCCGCGGTCATGGTCAAGAGAGACTCGGCAGGATTCCATTCTTCAGGATATTTTTCTTCAAAAATCTCCGTGATGCGACGAGCAATCTCATAGACTCCAAGACAATGGGAGAAGCGACTGTGTTCTCCACCGTGGAAGGTATAACTGGAAGTTCCCAGTTGCTTAATACGGCGCAAACGTTGAAATTCTTTTGTATTAATCAAGTCATAGATGATTTGATTATTGACATGGATGTAGTTGTGAACTGGGTCACGGAATACTTTTTCGTTCATATGACCATTATAGCAAAAAGCTAGAGTTTTTGGTAAAATAGTAGGACAAGAGACAAGAAAGAGGACCTGATGTGAAGATTCGGATGCGAAATACGATTCAGTTTGATGAGCAGTTGGAAGTGATTGACCAGCTTTATGACGTGGAAGTGCATAAAAAAGGAGATTATAGCTACCTGCTTTTCTATAATGAGGAAAAGGAAAAAGTAGTGATTAAATTTCATGGTCAAGAACTGGTGATGAGTCGTTTTTCCAATCCCAAGACCATTATGCGCTTTTTAAAGGATAGTGATAGTTTAGCCTATATTCCTACACCTATGGGCATGCAGGAGTTTATCATCCAAACGAGCCATTATCAAGTTGATAGACAAAAGATTGAACTAGATTATCAACTACAAAATCAAGAGGGACATCCCTTTGCTAGCTATCAATTGGAAATTACTTGGGGCTAGGCTCTTATTTTTTTCAAATTTACCTGGCTATCTTCTCGGATTGGCTTCCTAATGTGGTAGATTAGGCTAATTTTTGGTATAATAAAAGTTATGGAAATCGAAAAAACCAATCGTATGAATGCGCTCTTTGAATTTTATGCAGCGCTTTTGACAGATAAGCAAATGAATTATATAGAGCTCTATTACGCTGATGATTACAGCCTTGCTGAGATTGCCGAGGAGTTCGGTGTCAGTCGTCAGGCTGTCTATGACAATATCAAGCGAACAGAAAAGATTCTGGAAGATTATGAGATGAAATTGCACATGTACTCGGACTACATTGTCCGCAGTCAGATTTTTGATCAGATTTTGGAGCGCTATCCCAAGGATGACTTTCTGCAGGAGCAGATAGAAATTTTAACAAGCATTGATAATAGAGAATAAGAGGAAGAAAAATGGCATTTGAAAGTTTAACAGAACGTTTGCAGAACGTCTTTAAAAATCTACGTAAAAAAGGAAAAATCTCTGAATCTGATGTCCAAGAGGCAACCAAAGAAATTCGCTTGGCCTTGCTCGAGGCCGACGTTGCCTTGCCTGTTGTAAAGGATTTTATCAAGAAAGTTCGTGAGCGTGCAGTCGGCCATGAGGTCATTGATACACTTAATCCTGCGCAACAGATTATTAAAATCGTTGATGAGGAATTGACAACCGTTTTAGGTTCTGATACGGCAGAAATTATCAAATCACCTAAGATTCCTACAATCATCATGATGGTTGGTTTGCAGGGGGCTGGTAAAACAACTTTTGCTGGTAAATTGGCCAACAAACTCAAGAAGGAAGAAAATGCTCGTCCTTTGATGATTGCGGCGGATATTTATCGTCCAGCTGCTATTGACCAGCTGAAGACACTGGGTCAACAGATTGATGTGCCTGTCTTTGCTCTTGGTACAGAAGTACCAGCTGTTGAGATTGTTCGTCAAGGTTTGGAACAAGCTCAAACTAATCATAACGACTATGTCTTGATTGATACTGCGGGTCGTTTGCAGATTGATGAGCTCCTCATGAATGAGCTTCGTGATGTGAAAGTATTGGCTCAACCAAATGAAATCTTGCTTGTCGTTGATGCTATGATTGGTCAGGAAGCAGCCAATGTTGCGCATGAGTTTAATGCTCAGTTGGAAGTAACTGGGGTTATCCTTACCAAGATTGATGGCGATACTCGTGGTGGTGCGGCTCTATCTGTTCGTCACATCACTGGAAAACCAATCAAGTTCACTGGTACAGGTGAAAAAATTACAGATATCGAAACCTTCCACCCAGACCGCATGTCTAGCCGTATCCTTGGTATGGGGGATATGCTCACTCTGATTGAGAAAGCTTCTCAGGAATACGATGAGCAAAAAGCTCTTGAAATGGCTGAGAAGATGCGTGAGAATACCTTTGATTTCAATGATTTCATTGCTCAGTTGGATCAGGTGCAAAACATGGGCCCAATGGAAGACTTGCTCAAGATGATTCCAGGTATGGCCAACAATCCAGCCCTTCAAAACATGAAGGTGGATGAGCGTCAGATCGCGCGCAAACGTGCCATCGTGTCTTCCATGACACCTGAGGAACGTGAAAACCCAGATTTGTTAAATCCAAGCCGTCGTCGTCGTATCGCTGCAGGTTCTGGAAATACCTTTGTCGAAGTTAATAAATTCATCAAGGACTTTAACCAGGCTAAACAGCTCATGCAGGGTGTTATGTCTGGAGATATGAACAAGATGATGAAGCAAATGGGGATCAATCCAAACAATCTTCCTAAAAATATGCCAAATATGGGAGGAATGGATATGTCTGCCCTTGAAGGAATGATGGGACAAGGTGGTATGCCTGACTTGTCAGCTCTCGGAGGAGCAGGAATGCCAGATATGAGTCAGATGTTTGGTGGTGGACTCAAAGGTAAAATTGGTGAATTTGCTATGAAACAGTCCATGAAACGTATGGCTAACAAAATGAAGAAAGCGAAGAAGAAACGCAAGTAAGACGAAGGAAGGCCGCAGAGCTTTCCTTTTTTAGAAAAATAATAAAGGTCTATTTTGAATCTGTAAAGAATAAAAAATAATAATACTCAATGAAAATCAAATAGCAAACTAGGAAGCTAGCCGCAAGCTG
>NZ_VMML01000029.1:31038-31288 GCF_013277175.1 Streptococcus sp. 3167
TACGGTAAGGCGACGTTGATGTGGTTTGAAGAGATTTTTGAAGAGTATAAATATAAAGAAAAATCAGAAATTGAGATTAGAGAACTCTTTTGATTTCAATCCTTATTTTTGATAAAATGAAGCTGTAATGTATCAAAAATGAAGCATTACAAAGATAGGATAAGCCAACTTAATTTTTTATAAAATTAAAATTACAAAAGCTTGACAAAGCTAAGAAAGGATACTACCATGAGCACAGCACAGCACAGCA
>NZ_VMML01000003.1:0-797 GCF_013277175.1 Streptococcus sp. 3167
CTTTTTCATAATAATCTCCTGCAAAAGTCGCCTGTATGGGTGGCTTTTGTTTTATCATCCATGTTATAATAGAAGCAAACGGAGGACGGAAAATGGTAAAAGTACGATTGTATTTGGTACGTCATGGCAAGACTATGTTTAACACGATTGGTCGAGCGCAAGGTTGGAGCGATACTCCCTTAACAGCTGAAGGTGAACGAGGGATTCAAGAATTAGGAATCGGTTTGCGAGAATCTGGTCTACAGTTTGAGCGCGCTTATTCCAGTGATTCTGGTCGCACCATTCAGACTATGGGAATTATACTTGAGGAGCTTGGACTGCAAGGGAAAATCCCTTATCGCATGGACAAGCGTATCAGAGAATGGTGTTTTGGTAGCTTTGATGGAGCCTACGATGGCGATCTTTTCATGGGCATTATTCCTCGTATCTTTAATGTGGACCACGTTCACCAATTATCTTATGCGGAACTGGCTGAGGGCTTGGTAGAGGTCGATACAGCTGGTTGGGCTGAAGGATGGGAAAAACTCAGTGGCCGAATTAAGGAAGGTTTTGAAGCGATTGCCAAAGAAATGGAAGAACAAGGTGGGGGCAATGCCCTTGTCGTCAGCCACGGAATGACCATTGGAACCATTGTTTATCTGATCAATGGTATGCATCCGCATGGTCTCGATAATGGTAGCGTGACGATTCTTGAATATGAGGACGGCCAGTTTAGCGTAGAAGTTGTCGGCGACCGTAGTTACCGACAACTAGGACGTGAGAAGATGGAGGAAGCCTCTATTTAATACTCTTCGAAA
>NZ_VMML01000003.1:855-62328 GCF_013277175.1 Streptococcus sp. 3167
ACAACCTCAAAGCAGTGTTTTGAGCAACCTGCGGCTAGTTTCCTAGTTTGCTCTTTGATTTTCATTGAGTATAATTAGTCTAGACTTGCTAGGAACTGAGGATTTGATAGGAATATCAAGATAAGAAAAAACAGCCGAGGGTAATCCTTTCGGCTGTTTTTGATGGGGAAAACTAAAGTGTAATGCTATTGCTTTTAGAGATTTTCATAAACAAGAGCAAGGAACCTACTGTTAGAACAGTCAGGATAGTTGACAAGGCTGCGGCTACGCCGTAATTCCCTCTGAGAACCTCTGTATAAATGGCTACAGTCATTGTTCTTGTTTTGACATTGTAGAGGAGGATAGAAGTAGAGAGTTCTGAAATCATTGTGACCCAAGATAGGATGGCTCCAGAAATAATACCAGATAGCATCATTGGAGTTGTAATCTTGGCAAAGGTATTGAGACGGCTACTTCCTAAACTTTCAGCGGCTTCTTCAATACTTGGTGCTATTTGTTGCAAGCTAGCAACAGATGAGCGAATAGTATAAGGCAATCTTCTGACAGATAGGGACATAATCAAGATGAAAGCTGTCCCTGTAATCATAAGAAATCCACTTCCAAATAGGCCAGTATTGAAGGAAGAAATGAAGGCAATCCCTAGAACGGTTCCTGGTACAATATAAGGGACCATACTGAGGCTGTCAATTAAGTTTGTAAATAAATTCCGTTTTCTAACGGCTAGGTAGGAGATAAATGTTGCAAATAGGACAACTAGAACTAAGGCAATCAAAGGGATACGAATAGTATTGAAAATAGCAGATCCCATACGATTGAAAGCTACCTTGTAACTGTTTAGAGAATAGCCTTTGACAAATACCATACCTGATGTTTTTAGGAAAGAAGTATAAATCAAGTAGACTTGAGGTAGAACAGAGAACAAGATAATTCCGTAGACTGTTGCATAAATGGCAACCATTTTTCCTTTTGTGGTTTTTTTAGGCTCAATTGGATGGAGCGAATTCATACTGAAACTGTAGCGGTTTGAAATGTATTTTTGGATAAGGAAGATTGCCAAGGCAATGATAATCGCCATAATTGCTAAAGCAGATGCAAAAGCAGAATTTCCTCCAACCTCGCTAATAAATTGAGTATAAATCAAGACGGGGAAAGTCCGATATCCTTCACCAATCAACATAGGCGTTCCAAAGTCTGAGAATGCTCTCATAAATACAAGTAGGGCAGCAGCTAGTAAGGTTGGAACTAGGAGAGGCAAAACAACCGTTACGATACGCTTAAATCCGAAGGAACCCATGCTTTCAGCAGCTTCAAGTAGAGAATTGTCAATACTTTTCATTGTCCCAGCAACGTATAGAAATACCAGTGGGAATAGTTGCAGTGTAAAGACAAGTACAATTCCTTTGAATCCATAAATATCGATAGCTGGAAGATGAAGGGTATTTGTCAGGAATTTAGTAATGACCCCATTTCGTCCCAGCAAGAGAATCCAGGAGTAGGCTCCCACGAAAGGAGCTGACATGGAAGCAATGATAATCAATATTTGTAGAAATTTCTTTCCCTTGAAGTCATACATAGAGAAGAGATAAGCTAATAGGGTTCCTACAACTAAGGAAGTGACAGTAGCGGTAATGGAAACCTTGAAACTGTTGACGAGTGTCTCAGAGTAGTAGGCTTTACTAAAGAAAGTGACAAAATTAGCTAGTGAGAATTGTCCTTCATGTATGAGTGCTTGCTTGAGCACGGTAACGATAGGATAAACGAGAAAGACAAGATAAGTAAGAAAGATGAAGAAAGAGGAGGCTGTCCAAATATTTAGTTTTTTACGTTCCATGGTTGACTCCTTTTATCAGGTTTTGTGAACCATCTGCAGAAAAGACGTTTAATTTTTGAGTATTGATTCGTAGACGAATACGATCGCCTTTTTGTAGATCTTCTTCAAAAGTTGATTCTTCGCTAACTTGAATTTTTGAGGCAAATCCTGTTTCGATGAAGTATTCAGTATTCAGTCCAAGATAGACGCTATCGCTAATAGTGCCTTCAATATCTCCAGATTCATCTTTGATAAACTCTTCAGGACGAATACTTACATGAATAGCTTGTGCTTCAGCCTGATCAAGGGCTGGCATTCGAAGAGCATAGCCATCTGAAAAGACGATATAAGCGCCGTCGCTCCGTTTTTCAAGATTGGCAGGGATGATATTTGTGCGTCCGATAAAGGTTGCTACAAACTCATTAGCTGGTTTATGATAGAGTTCTTTTGGCCGACCGATTTGTTGGATGACTCCGTCTTTCATAACAGCAATTTGATCTGAAATAGCCATGGCTTCTTCTTGGTCGTGGGTTACATAGACGGTTGTAATTCCCACTTCGTGTTGGATTTCTCGAATGGCTTGACGCATATCCAAGCGAAGTTTGGCATCTAGGTTACTAAGTGGCTCGTCCATGAGGAGAACACTTGGATTAACAGCTAAGGCGCGTGCCAAGGCGACACGTTGTTGTTGTCCACCACTGAGTTTATCGGGCTTCCGATCCGCATATTGAGCAATTTGCATGAGTTCAAGATACTTGTTGGTCTGTTGAATCAATTCTTCTTTTGGAACCTTCTTTTGCTTGAGACCAAAAGCGACATTATCTCGGACAGTCAAATGTGGGAAAATAGCGTAGTTTTGGAAAACCATCCCGATATTGCGTTTGCTGGGTTCCATATTATTGATTTTTGTATCATCGAAGTAAAATTCTCCACCTTCGATACTGTTGAAACCTGCAATCATACGAAGAAGGGTCGTTTTCCCACACCCTGAAGGCCCAAGAAGGGTAAAGAGACTTCCTTTTGGAATTGTAATGTTCAAATTCTCAATAACAGGGACATCGTGGTAGGTTTTTTTGGCGTTAATAATTCTGATCTCACTCATAGTGAACCTCTTTTACTGTTTAGATTGGATATCTGTAAAGACTTCGTTGTATTTCTTAACGATATCTGATTTATTTTTGATGACATAATCATAATCTTCAGTGAGTGTTTTGATTTTGTCAATTGGTTTCATGTTTTCGCTTGTTTTGGCATTTTTACGAACAGGACGGTTAGTAGTGGTTGTACCAAGTGTATCTTGTACTTCTTGAGAGATAATAAAATCGATAAATTTCTTGGCATTTTCCATATTTTTCGCTTTTTTAACGATAGCAGCACTAGCAGGTAGGAAGACGGTTCCTTCTTTTGGATAGACTACCTTGATATTAGCTCCGTCATTTAAGAGTTTAACTGCTGGATCTTCATAAGAGAGACCAACAGCCATTTCTCCGTCAGCGACTGCTTTATAGACACCAGATGAGCTTGAACCGATTTTCCCATCAATAAGTGTGAAGAGATCTTTTACATAAGACCAAGCCTTATCGTCTTTGTAACCACCTTGAGCTTGTAGCATATTTGTTAATTGAGCAAAGGCGCTAGAAGAGTTTGCTGGGTCAGCAGTTGCAATTTTTCCTTTTAGTTCAGGTTTGAGAAGGTCGCTATATCCTTCGATGTTCATGCCTTTCGTTAAATCAGGATTGACGATTAAAACACTACCATCTAGTGTATAAGGAGTAGAGTAGCCAGTTGTGTTTTGATATTCTTTGATAACATTATCATTTTCTTTTGAAGTATAGTTTTCAAAGAGTTCTCCGTGGGTAGCATATTGTGTATAAGAACCACCAAAGATGACATCAGCTACAGGAGCTTCTTTTTCTGACTCCAGTTTTTTGAAAAGTTCTCCAGTACCAGCTTGAATCAGTTCTACTTTGATACCATATTTTTCTTCAAAGGCAGGAATAGTTGCTCCGATTAAGCCCTCTGAGTTTGGTGAATAAACGACTAGCGAACCGCCGTCTCCTTTATCAGATGAACCGCCATCGGCAGATTCATTAGAAGAACAAGCAGCAAGACCAAAAAGGGCTAGTCCGCAAGCAGCATAATACATCCATTTCTTTTTCATGATGGATACCTCCGTTGTGTTATTTAAGTTTATTTTAAAACAATATAAGCGTTTTTAAAACCGACAATTCTATTCTATTAGAGTAAAATTCTCTACAAAAAGAAGAATAGCTTATTTTACTATTCTTCCGAGTGATTTCAATTCCTTTGGGGAAATATGGAGATACTTTTTAAATACTTTGGCAAAATATTTATAGTCTGAAAATCCAACTTGATCAGAGATGTCGCTTAGAGGGGAGTTGGGAGATTCAGCCATCTTATCTATAGCTTGTTTCAGACGATATTGTAAGATATATTCATTTAGAGTCATGGGGAAGTCTTCTTTGATAACTTTATATAGATAGCTTTCGCTATAGTTTAAAGCTTCAGCAATAGTCGCAATCGTAAAATGCTCTGCATAATGCTTGTGGACAAAGGAAATAATTTGTTGAATGATTTGGTTTTGTGTATCAACCTGTTGGATAGAGGTGAGTAAAGTTTGATATTCTTCTAAAAAAGGAGTTTCTTGATAGGTACTACCTTGTAATCGCAAAACAATGTTTTGAAGACATTCTGTCAATTCCTTGGTATCAATTGGCTTGGATAAGAAATCAACTGCTCCGTATTGCATGGCTTTTTTGGCATTTTGAAAATCGTTATAACCTGATAAGATAACTTTTTCATAGGAAAGGGTACGAGTGGCTTCGAACATCATAAAAGCATCCATAATTGGCATGGTGATGTCTGTTAAGACAATATGAGGTTCTTTTTCTTGGATGAGTTTCATTCCCTCTTGACCGTGACTGGCAGTTCCTACGACTTGGATACCTACGGCAGAGTAGTCTACGGCAATCTCTAGCCATTTTCGGATGAGGTGTTCGTCTTCTACGATAATGAGCTTAAACATGAGTTAGTCCTTTCGTTATAAATTTGACCCAAGTTTCTCCTTGGCGATTGACTCCTAAATCTAGCTGGACATCAGAAAAGAAATTGCTCAATCGTTTGTAGCTGTTCACGATGCCATGCTGGGTATGAGGGCTTTCTAAAGAGTCTAAAATAGCGAGTCGCTCTTGTTTTGTGAGCCCTCCGGCATTATCCTTGATTAAAAAAGTCAGAGAATCTGCTTCCAAGGTAATTTGGATATCAATATGAAGATCAATACGGTATTGCATCCCATATTTTATAGCATTTTCTACTAGAGGAAGTAAGAAAAGTTTAGGGATAGGCTGATTATCGACAGTTTCTGGACAGACAATATCATAAGAAAAGTGCTCAAAACGAATCTTATGAATCATAAGGTAATCCTCTATAATCTTTAAATCCTGACAAATGGTTGTTTCTTTTTCTAAATCCGTGATACTGTAGCGAAGAATGCGCGTGAGATTTTGAATTAGGTCTTGTGTGAGGGCGGCATCCATTAAAGAAGTGATTTTAATCGTCTCAAGTGTATTGTAGAGAAAATGAGGATTGAACTGAGCTTCCAGCATTTTTCTTTCAAAAATCCATTTTTCTTTTTCTATGGTCAACATTTTTTGATGAAGTTGATCTAATTCGTACAACATATTGTTGATTTTTTCTGCCATAAACTCAAACTCATCACCTGTTTGTAGAGAAAGCCTTTTTTCTGCTTGTTTAGGAATTTCTTGAAGTTGGTAAACCAAACTTTCAATAGGAACAGCATTGTGTGTGGCAATCTTATGAGCAATTCGTCTTGCTTGCCAGAAGTAGAGGAAGAATATACACAAGGTGAGAATGGAGGCTAGACCAAGTAAGCTAGGAATGGGAAAGAAGGATTGAAAAGTATAGATTGAAAAAATAGCACCGACTTTTTCTTTTTGAACAATAAGCGGTTCATTCGCATACCAGTGGGTGCGAGAGTGTAGGAGTTTTTCATCCAATTTTTCAAGAGTGGAGCGAGTAAACTGATTTGTATTGTTGGAAAACATATTTCCAAAGCTATCGGTAATGATGTATTTGGAATTGATCATTGGGAAGCTTGAGATGAAATCATTCTCATTTACGAAAGCAATAGTATAGGCCTTAACTCGTTGGTTTTGAAGTAGTGGTTTGATAAAGAGTGTGTAATGTTGCTTATCTGAAGAGAGTGCAATTTTTTCTGTCACTTTTTCTTGAGAAGGATTTTGAATGAGCAGTTTTAGATAGTAGGGTGATAAAATACTTTCTTGATGATTTCGATTGGTACTAAATAGTAATTCACCTGTATCGTTTAGAATAATGAGGTCAGAACTAAGCTTCAATCTAGCTTTTGTCTCGTAAAATAAGCTAAAGACTTCTCTCTCTGTGTGTTTGCCGTCCAAAAATTCAGGAATCATTTTATGGTTCATAGTAGTCAGGAGCTCATTATTTGCTTCTTTCATTTCTTGAACCTGTTTGACAATCTGTCTCGTATCTTTGGAGAGTTGCTGCTTTTGTAAAAAATAGGAAAAACCAAAAAGTAAAATGAGTAGTAAAAGAGAGGTCACAAAGGCTGCGATAGAGCTTCTATGGAGAATTTCTTTTTGGAGCGATTTTTTAAAGGAATGAGACATCTGCTACCTCCTTGGAAGGGTTTTCTGTTATAAGTATAGCAGTTTAAAAATTTTAGAGCAAGGTAAAATAGAAAAGTATAGAATAGAACGAGACCAAATTCCCTCAAAAATGGTATAATAGTAACATCACAAAATTGGAGAGAGACCATGAGTTTTTACAATCATAAAGAAATTGAGCCTAAGTGGCAGGGCTACTGGGCAGAACATCATACATTTAAGACAGGAACAGATGCATCAAAACCTAAGTTTTATGCTCTTGATATGTTCCCTTATCCGTCTGGAGCTGGTCTGCACGTAGGACACCCAGAAGGTTATACTGCAACCGATATCCTCAGTCGTTACAAACGTGCGCAAGGCTACAATGTTCTTCACCCAATGGGTTGGGATGCTTTTGGTTTGCCTGCAGAGCAATACGCTATGGATACTGGTAATGACCCAGCAGAATTTACGGCGGAGAACATTGCCAACTTCAAACGCCAAATCAATGCGCTTGGATTTTCTTATGACTGGGATCGTGAAGTCAACACAACAGATCCAAACTACTACAAGTGGACGCAATGGATTTTCACCAAGCTTTACGAAAAAGGCTTGGCCTATGAAGCGGAAGTGCCAGTAAACTGGGTTGAGGAATTGGGAACAGCCATCGCCAACGAAGAGGTCCTTCCTGATGGAACGTCTGAGCGTGGAGGCTATCCAGTTGTCCGCAAGCCAATGCGCCAATGGATGCTCAAAATCACGGCTTACGCAGAGCGCTTGCTCAATGACTTAGATGAACTAGATTGGCCAGAGTCTATCAAGGACATGCAACGCAACTGGATCGGGAAATCAACTGGTGCTAATGTAACCTTCAAGGTTAAGGGAACTGATAAGGAATTCACAGTCTTTACCACTCGTCCTGATACTCTTTTCGGTGCGACTTTCACTGTTTTGGCTCCTGAGCATGAATTAGTAGACGCTATCGTAAGTTCAGAGCAAGCAGAAGCAGTTGCAGACTACAAACACCAAGCTAGCCTCAAATCTGACTTGGCTCGTACAGACCTTGCCAAGGAAAAAACTGGGGTCTGGACAGGTGCTTATGCCATCAACCCTGTCAATGGCAAGGAAATTCCAATCTGGATTGCGGACTATGTTCTTGCTAGTTATGGAACAGGTGCGGTTATGGCTGTGCCTGCCCACGACCAACGTGACTGGGAATTTGCCAAACAATTTGACCTTCCAATCGTCGAAGTACTTGAAGGTGGAAACGTTGAAGAAGCTGCCTACACAGAAGATGGCCTTCATGTTAATTCAGACTTCCTAGATGGATTGAACAAAGAAGACGCAATTGCCAAGATTGTGGCTTGGTTGGAAGAAAAAGGCTGTGGACAAGAGAAGGTTACCTACCGTCTCCGTGACTGGCTCTTTAGCCGTCAACGTTACTGGGGTGAACCAATTCCAATCATTCATTGGGAAGATGGAACTTCAACAGCTGTTCCTGAAAGTGAATTGCCACTTGTCTTGCCTGTAACCAAGGATATCCGTCCTTCAGGTACTGGTGAAAGTCCACTAGCTAACTTGACAGACTGGCTTGAAGTGACTCGTGAAGATGGTGTTAAAGGTCGTCGTGAAACCAACACCATGCCACAATGGGCAGGTTCAAGCTGGTACTACCTCCGCTATATCGATCCACACAACACTGAGAAATTGGCTGATGAGGGCCTTCTCAAACAATGGTTGCCAGTAGATATCTACGTGGGTGGTGCAGAGCATGCTGTACTTCACTTGCTTTATGCTCGTTTCTGGCACAAATTCCTCTATGACCTCGGTGTGGTTCCAACAAAAGAGCCATTCCAAAAACTCTTTAACCAAGGAATGATTTTGGGAACAAGCTACCGTGACCACCGTGGGGCTCTTGTGGCAACCGATAAGGTTGAAAAACGTGACGGTTCTTTCTTCCATGTGGAAACAGGAGAAGAGTTGGAGCAAGCACCAGCCAAGATGTCTAAATCTCTTAAGAACGTTGTCAACCCAGACGATGTGGTGGAACAATACGGTGCCGATACCCTTCGTGTTTATGAAATGTTCATGGGCCCACTTGATGCTTCAATCGCTTGGTCAGAAGAAGGTCTGGAAGGAAGTCGTAAATTCCTTGACCGTGTTTACCGTTTGATTACAAGTAAGGAAATTATTGCGGAAAACAATGGTGCTCTTGACAAGGTTTATAACGAAACCGTTAAAGCTGTCACAGAACAAATTGAGTCCCTCAAATTCAACACAGCCATTGCCCAACTTATGGTCTTTGTCAACGCGGCTAACAAGGAAGAAAAACTTTATGTAGACTACGCCAAAGGCTTTATCCAATTGATTGCACCGTTTGCTCCTCACTTGGCAGAAGAACTCTGGCAAACTGTTGCAGCAACAGGTGAGTCAATCTCTTACGTGGCTTGGCCAACATGGGACGAAAGCAAATTGGTTGAAGACGAAATCGAAATCGTCGTCCAAATCAAAGGAAAAGTCCGTGCCAAACTCATGGTCGCTAAAGACCTATCACGCGAAGAATTGCAAGAAATTGCTCTAGCGGATGAAAAAGTCAAAGCAGAAATTGACGGTAAGGAAATCGTGAAAGTAATTGCGGTACCGAATAAATTGGTTAACATTGTTGTGAAATAAAAAGAAGTAACTCTAGAGTATGAACTTTAGAATAGGTCAGAATGAATAGATTAGTGAACGATAGCAGGAAGTGTGAAATTTTATTATTTAAGATTTCTATTATTGTAGTGTCAGTTATAGTATTAGTAATGTCAATAGTGGGTGCATATTATTTTAAAAATTGTCTTTGGGACAAGGAAAGTTTAAATTTGACACTCACTTTAGACACTCTCTTTGCAGTTTTTATTACTTTCTTTAGTTTTTCAAATGATAAATCAAGCAATATTTTTGGAATATCTCCAAATGAAATTATAAGGACACAGTCTGAAGTGTATCAATTTTTATTTACAAAATCTTTTGCAACTCTATTAATAGTGACAAATTTGTTATCCATTATTCATTATTTTGGAGCCAAAAATTTAATAGTTTCTTTTAATGAAACTTATCCTCGTATTCAATCCAGTGTTGGTATCATGTGGCTACCACTGTTTGGTATTCTGATAATCTATTTTATTTGGCTCTTAATAGAGGGATTAAAATATATCAGAAAAATAAATTATATTATTCAAAATAGGGAAATAATCTATTTTTATTCGCAGGTAAAAGTTGTAGATAAACTTACTGATTCTGAATCGAAAAAATACGGTGAATATATTGATTTGTACGAATCGTGTCGTCAGAACAATTTAAGTGTTCTACTTAACTTTCTTCAAAATTCGGATGATAAACGAGGAGTTATTGCTAGTAACTCAGTGAGAATTATGTTTGAATCTTTGGATAAAGCAGACCAAATTGCGGCCCTGAATATTTGTAGAAACTATGTAGCACGAGAAAATGTTTTAAATAAAGAAGATGCAGAAAAATTGTTAAATGAAATTGATAAAAAACTTGAAATTAGCAGATAGGACAATTCAAATAGAGTTGAGTAAAAAGTTTGAAAAGTGAAACAAGGAGAAAGCTATGCCAGTAAATGAATATGGTCAGATGATTGGTGAGTCAATGGAAGGTTATACACCCGGTGCACTGCCTTCTATTGATTTCTTAGAAGGGCGTTATGCTAGGATAGAGGCTCTCTCGGTAGAAAAACATGCGGAGGATTTGCTAGCTGTTTATGGCCCGGATACTCCTCGGGAGATGTGGACCTATCTTTTTCAGGAGCCAGTAGCAGATATGGGGGAGCTGGTTAGCCTTTTAAATCAGATGTTGGCTCGTAAGGACCGTTTTTACTATGCAATCATAGACAAGGCGACTGGTAAGGCTTTGGGAACTTTTTCTCTCATGCGCATTGACCAGAATAACCGAGTAATAGAAGTCGGAGCAGTCACTTTTTCTCCAGAGCTAAGGGGTACACGGATAGGAACTGAGGCTCAGTATCTCCTAGCTCGCTATATTTTTGAGGAGCTAAACTATCGTCGCTATGAGTGGAAATGCGATGCTCTTAACCTGCCATCCAGACGAGTTGCGGAGCGTTTGGGATTTGTCTATGAAGGAACCTTCCGCCAGGCGGTGGTTTATAAGGGACGGACGAGGGATACGGATTGGTTGTCTATGATTGATAAGGACTGGCCTCAAGTCAAAGATCGTTTGGAAACATGGCTGCGTCCTGAAAATTTTGATAAAAATGGACAGCAGTACAAGAGCTTGAGAGAACTTTAAGAGGTGTTGAGATGATTACTATTAAAAAGCAAGAAATTGTCAAGCTAGAGGATGTTTTGCATCTCTATCAGGCTGTCGGTTGGACAAATTATACCCATCAACCAGAGATGCTGGAGCATGCCTTATCGCATTCATTAGTAATTTATCTGGCACTTGATGGTGATGCTGTGGTGGGCTTGATTCGTTTGGTTGGAGATGGATTCTCATCAGTTTTTGTACAGGATTTGATTGTTTTACCAATCTATCAGCGTCAAGGGATTGGTAGTGCCCTAATGAAAGAGGCCTTAAAAGATTACAAAGATGCTTATCAAGTCCAGCTGGTGACAGAAGAGACAGAAAAAAACGTGGGATTTTATCGTTCTATGGGCTTTGAAATCTTATCCACCTATAATTGTATAGGGATGACTTGGGCGAATCGAGAAAAATAACAAAACTTGTTTTTTCTTAAGCAAAGTTTAAGGATGGTCTAGTATTATATAGTCATTAAATAAAGACCTCCTAACTTTATTTAATGAAATCCTAAAACTTTTTTTCATCATAATCTCCTAATGAAGTCACCTAATCAGGTGGCTTTTTGTGAGGTGATAGTGATAGTGATTTTCTGCAAAATGGTAGAATCTGAGAAAAGTTAAGCTAGTTTTAAGCTTCGTCTTGTATCATATAGTTATTAAATAAAGACCTCCTAACTTTATTTAATAAAATCCTAAACTTTTCTTTTTCATAATAATCTCCCTTAACTCCACCCGATTAGGTGGAGTTTTTTGGCTCTATTTCAGGCTTTTGGGGACTATTCTAAAAATCATTTTTCGATATTTTTCGGTATTTTTCGGATTTTGGTCGGGGAATTGGCGGGGGCTTTTTTAGCGAATATGATTAAGAAATAGGTCTGTTGTACCTTCAGCTACTTCAACCTCACTTTGAATGTAAGTGACTGTTAATTGAAGGACTAGAACTACTGTAATAATGATTTTGCTTGTCCAGTAGTGGCGTATTAAATGAGGAGTGACATATAAGATTGTCTCTTCGTTTACTAAATCAAAATTTCTATGAAATTGATAGAATCCCTAATTTTCTCTTAAACTTGAAAGTCTTGTTGTAAAGTGGTTAAAGCTTGAGAAGCTGAGGATGTAAAGTTTTGACAAATTTTGTGAACTGTGAGATAATGGAGAGGAATTAAGGATTAGTTCTATATCATGGACTAGAAAAGACCCCAAGCTAACTTCCACATTAAGCTTGGGGTCTTTTTTGACACTATCTATCTTTGTTTAGCCATTTATCGACTAAGCGAAGGATGACACCGACCACAATCGGTCCGATGATAGTTTTAAGGATTAGTTCCATCATGGGCTATCTCACCTCCTTTCGCAGGCGGTGTAGCAGTGCCGTAGAATATTATACCATAAAGTAATCTACTCTCTCATATTATACTAAAGTCAAAAAACATCTTATAATAGTAGTTATGAAACTCACAAACGAAGAAACACAAAAAATTGAAAAACTCCTAAGAGATTCATCGTACGCCGAATACCACAAACGTCTATAGATTATATTTTAT
Source organism: Streptococcus sp. 3167 (assembly GCF_013277175.1). Lineage (NCBI taxonomy): Bacteria > Bacillati > Bacillota > Bacilli > Lactobacillales > Streptococcaceae > Streptococcus > Streptococcus sp. 3167. Next base: position 13,193 of record NZ_VMML01000003.1, read on the forward strand.
TCAAAAGAGTTATAAGGAAATCATGGATCTGCTAGATTGCAATAAAACAACTGTTTGGAGGAATTTGAAAAAATATAAGGAGTTTGGTTTAGAAGCGCTTCTTCAAGAGACCCGTGGTGGACGTCATAGAGAATATATGACTTACGAAGAAGAACAAGCATTTCTAAAACGTCATATAGAAGCTGCTCAGGCTGGGGAATTTGTAACTGTCAATCAGTTATTTGAAGCCTATCAAAAAGAGATTGGTCGCACTTCCACACGTGATGGTTGCTATTATCTCCTGAAATGCCATGGTTGGCGAACGGTCACTCCTCGACCTGAGCATCCCAAGAAGGCAGACGCTCAGACAATTGAGTATGAACAAGAATCACCTCATTTGTCTTAGAGTGCTATATTTTAGAAAAATTGAAATGGCAAAGTTCTTTTGAGATAATTTTGTTAGTTGAAATTGTTTAGCTAGGCTCAGTGATTGAAACTTTTTAAATCGCATTTATTTAAAAAAATTAAAATTACCCTCAAAAATGCTTTTTTTTTTTTAGGAAATATAATATAATAGTTGAAAAAGATTAAAGGAAATTTCTTATGGCTAAGAAAATCAAAGATGAAAATGGGAATGTATATGTGAAAAAAACACCTTTTTATAAAAAATGGTGGTTCATATTGATTGTTATTATTGTTGTATTTGGTGTAGTTAAAGGTGGAAGTGGAAGTAACTCCACTAAGCAGGAAGTTGCATCTAGTTCAAGTACGCAAACAGCAGCATCAGAAGAAACTTCTCAAACAAAGGCAACAGAAAAAAATAAAAATAAGGAAGAGGAGACAAAAGCTAAGGCAGAGAATAAAATCGGAGAAGTTGTTAAAGTTGGAGATGTTGAATATATCGTGAATTCAAAATCTCTGTCTCAAAATGTTGGAGGAGAATTTGGCAAAAACGCAAATGGTATTTATTTAATTCTGAATGTGACGGTAAAAAATAATGGTAAAAAATCTATAACTGTTACGGATGATTTCTTTAAGCTTTTAAAAGATGATACAGAGTACTCAACTGATAGTACAGCTGGTATCTATGCAAATCAGGAAGCAAAATTCTTTTTGTCAGAATTAAACCCTGAAAATAGTATCACAGGAAATGTGGTATTTGATGTGAATACGGAGACTGCAGATGCTTCAGGCTTACAGTTACAAGTACAAACAGGTGTTTTTGGAACTCAAAGAGGAAAAATTAGTCTAGATTAGTCTGAATTAAAAATGCAAAATGTCTATTTTTTAGTAGATGTTATGCATTTTTTCTTATTCTTTACATTTGTTTTTATGTTATGGTTTTAAAAAATTAGTAATCTAGGAATTATGTTGAAGTGGAGAAAATGGTGCAAATTGGATTTTGAAGCCTTATCCACCTATAATTGTATAGGGATGACTTGGATCAACAGAGAAAAATAATAAAACTTGTTTTTGCTTAAGCAAAATTTAAGGCTAGTCTAGTATTATATAGTCATTAAATAAAGACCTCCTAACTTTATTTAATAAAATCCTAAACTTTTCTTTTTCATCATAATCTCCCTTAACTCCACCGGGACTGGTGGAGTTTTTTTGCTCTATTTCAGGCTTTTCGGAAGTTTTCTAAATATCATTTTTCAATAGCTTTCTCTAAATCTTATAAACTTTATTGGACAGATTCTAAAGTTGGAGAAGCTGAATGGATGAGGATATAAACCTTTGACAAAATTCGTGAACTATGGGATAATAAAAAGGAATTGAGTACTAGTTCTATATCATAGGCTAGAAAAGACCCCAAGCTCACGACCAAATAAGCTTGAGGTCTTTTTTGACACTATTTGTCCTTGTTTAGCCATTTATCGACTATACGAAGAACGACACCGACCACAATTGGTCCGATGATAGTTTTGAGTACTAATTCCATCATGGGCTATCTCACCTCCTTTCGTAGGCGGTGTAGAAGTTCCGAACAATATTATACCACATAAGTGCTAGACTCGGGAGTCACAATCCAGTGGCTTTTTTGTTTGTGGCTTGGTTTTTTGATATAATAGAGCCATGAGTAGAATTTTAGATAATGAGATAATGGGGGATGAGGAGTTAGTAGAACGCACGCTCCGTCCTCAGTATTTACGTGAATATATCGGACAGGATAAGGTCAAGAACCAGCTCCAAATCTTTATCGAAGCTGCCAAAATGCGGGATGAAGCGCTGGATCATGTGCTCTTATTTGGCCCTCCAGGCTTGGGAAAAACGACCATGGCTTTTGTTATTGCCAATGAACTAGGTGTCAATCTCAAGCAAACGTCTGGGCCTGTCATTGAAAAAGCCGGTGATCTGGTAGCGATTTTGAATGACTTGGAGCCTGGGGATGTCCTTTTTATTGATGAGATTCATCGCTTGCCCATGTCTGTGGAAGAGGTGCTTTATAGTGCCATGGAGGACTTCTACATTGATATCATGATTGGTGCTGGTGAAGGCAGTCGCAGCGTTCATTTGGAGTTGCCACCTTTTACCTTGATTGGGGCGACGACTCGGGCTGGTATGCTCTCAAATCCGCTACGGGCACGTTTTGGGATTACAGGTCATATGGAGTATTATGCCCATGCTGACTTGACGGAAATTGTTGAGCGGACGGCAGATATTTTTGAGATGGAAATCACCCATGAGGCAGCATCTGAGTTGGCCCTACGTAGTCGTGGGACCCCTCGTATTGCCAATCGTCTCCTCAAGCGCGTGCGCGATTTTGCCCAGATAATGGGGAATGGGGTGATCGATGATCTTATTACCGATAAGGCTTTGACTATGCTGGATGTTGACTATGAAGGTCTGGACTATGTGGACCAGAAAATCCTTCGTACCATGATTGAGATGTACGGAGGTGGTCCTGTTGGTCTAGGAACTCTTTCTGTTAACATAGCAGAAGAACGTGAGACGGTGGAAGACATGTATGAGCCTTACTTGATTCAAAAAGGTTTTATCATGCGGACACGGTCTGGACGGGTGGCGACTGCTAAGGCTTATGAGCATTTTGGGTATGAATATATTGAAAAATAAGGCTGAAATTTTAGACTCTTTCAGAGAAAATCCGGATATGATGGCTATTCTGACTATCATCCGAAACCTTGGTCTGAAAGATTCCTGGTTGGCAGCAGGTTCTGTCAGAAATTTTATCTGGAATCTCTTGTCAGACAAATCCCCTTTTGACTGTGAAACAGATGTAGATGTAATTTTCTTTGATCCAGATATTTCTTATGAGGAAACCTTGTCTCTAGAGAAAAAGTTGAGAGAGGATTTTCCTCAGTACTAGTGGGAATTGAAAAATCAGGTCTGTATGCATCAGCACAGTCCTCATACTGCTCCCTATAGCAGCTCTTGTGATGCCATGAGTAAGTATCCAGAACGATGTACGGCTGTTGGACTGCGCTTGAATGAAGATTCTACTTTAGAACTCTTTACTCCTTACGGACTCGAGGATATTTTGAATTTTCAAGTTCGTCCAACTCCTCATTTCTTAGAAAATGAAGACCGAATGGAGCTTTATCAAACACGTTTATCCAAGAAAAATTGTCAGGAGAAATGGAAAAATTTGATTTTTAAAACTTCTTAAGGAAACTTTAAGCTAGGGAGTGTATACTGAGTTCATAAGTTAAGAAGACCTTAACTTAAACTCCTAAAACTTTTTCATAATAATCTCCCTATAAAAAATAAAGTCGCCCAATCAGGCGGCTTATTTTTTTGAAAAATGGGCTTGGTGCCTGAGAATAATACTCAATGAAAATCAAAGTGTAAACTAGGAAGCTAACCGCAGGTTGCTCAAAACACTGTTTTGAGGTTGCAGATAGAGCTGACGTGGTTTGAAGAGATTTTCGAAGAGTATAAATAGCTTAGTGATAGAAGAAAATAGGGAAATATGGTATAATGAAACGATAGATTTTTGAATAGGAATAAGATCATGTTTGGATTTTTTAAGAAAGATAAGGCTGTGGAAGTAGAGGTTCCGACACAGGTCCCTGCTCATATTGGCATCATCATGGATGGCAATGGCCGTTGGGCTAAAAAACGTATGCAACCGCGAGTTTTTGGACATAAGGCGGGCATGGAAGCATTGCAAACTGTGACCAAGGCAGCTAACAAACTAGGCGTTAAGGTTATTACGGTCTATGCTTTTTCTACAGAAAACTGGACCCGTCCAGATCAGGAAGTCAAGTTTATCATGAACTTGCCAGTAGAGTTTTATGATAATTATGTCCCGGAACTGCATGCGAATAATGTTAAGATTCAAATGATCGGAGAAACGGACCGCCTGCCTAAGCAAACCTTTGAAGCTCTGACCAAGGCTGAGGAATTGACTAAGAACAACACAGGTTTGATTCTTAATTTTGCTCTTAACTATGGTGGACGTGCTGAGATTACACAGGCTCTTAAGTTGATTTCTCAGGATGTTTTAGATGCCAAAATCAACCCAGGTGACATCACAGAGGAGTTGATTGGTAATTATCTTTTTACCCAGCATTTACCTAAGGAGTTACGAGACCCAGACTTGATTATCCGTACCAGTGGAGAATTGCGTTTGAGTAATTTCCTACCATGGCAGGGGGCCTATAGTGAACTCTATTTTACAGATACCTTGTGGCCTGATTTTGACGAGGCGGCCTTGCAGGAAGCCATTCTTGCCTACAATCGTCGTCATCGCCGATTTGGAGGAGTTTAGGAGGAAATATGACACAGGATTTACAGAAAAGAACCTTGTTTGCAGGGATTGCACTGGCTATTTTCCTACCGATTTTGATGATTGGGGGACTCTTGCTTCAGATAGCAATCGGAATCATAGCCATGCTAGCCATGCATGAACTTTTGAGGATGAGAGGTCTAGAGACCATGACGATGGAGGGCCTCTTGACCCTCTTTGCAACCTTTGCATTGACCATTCCCTTGGAGAATTACCTGACTTTTTTGCCAGTTGATGGGAATGTGGTTGCCTATAGTGTTTTGATTTCAATCATGTTAGGAACGACCGTTTTTAGCAAGTCTTATACGATTGAGGATGCGGTTTTCCCTCTTGCTATGAGCTTCTACGTGGGCTTTGGATTTAATGCTTTACTAGATGCTCGTGTTGCAGGTTTAGATAAGGCGCTTTTGGCCTTGTGTATCGTCTGGGCGACAGACAGTGGTGCCTATCTTGTTGGGATGAACTATGGGAAACGAAAGTTAGCACCAAGGGTATCGCCTAATAAAACCCTTGAGGGTGCCTTGGGTGGTATTTTAGGAGCGATTTTAGTAACCATTATCTTTATGATAGTTGACAGTACAGTTGCTCTTCCATATGGAATTTACAAGATGTCAGTCTTTGCTATTTTCTTTAGTATTGCTGGACAATTTGGTGATTTACTAGAAAGTTCGATCAAACGTCATTTTGGTGTTAAGGATTCTGGGAAATTTATCCCTGGACATGGTGGTGTTTTGGATCGTTTCGATAGTATGTTGCTTGTATTTCCAATCATGCACTTATTTGGACTCTTTTAATCAAAAGACGGAGGAAACGCTATGCTCGGAATTTTAACCTTTATTCTGGTTTTCGGGATTATTGTAGTGGTGCACGAGTTCGGGCACTTCTACTTTGCCAAGAAATCAGGGATTTTAGTACGTGAATTTGCCATCGGTATGGGACCTAAAATTTTTGCTCACATTGGCAAGGATGGAACGGCCTATACCATTCGAATCTTGCCTCTGGGTGGCTATGTCCGCATGGCCGGTTGGGGTGATGATACAACTGAAATCAAGACAGGAACGCCTGTTAGTTTGACACTTGCTGATGATGGTAAGGTTAAACGCATCAATCTCTCAGGTAAAAAATTGGATCAAACAGCCCTCCCTATGCAGGTGACCCAGTTTGATTTTGAAGACAAGCTCTTTATCAAAGGATTGGTTCTGGAAGAAGAAAAAACATTTGCAGTGGATCACGATGCAACGGTTGTGGAAGCAGATGGTACTGAGGTTCGGATTGCACCTTTAGATGTTCAATATCAAAATGCGACTATCTGGGGCAAACTGATTACCAACTTTGCAGGCCCTATGAATAACTTTATCTTGGGTGTCGTTGTTTTTTGGATTTTAATCTTTATGCAGGGTGGCGTCAGAGATGTTGATACCAACCAGTTCCATGTCATGCCCCAAGGGGCCTTGGCTAAGGTGGGAGTGCCAGAAACGGCACAAATTACCAAGATTGGCTCACATGAGATTAACAACTGGGAAAGCTTGATTCAGGCTGTGGAAACAGAAACCAAAGATAAGACGGCCCCGACTTTGGATGTGACTATTTCTGAAAAGGGGAGTGACAAACAAGTCACTGTTACACCCGAAGAAAGTCAAGGCCGTTACCTTCTAGGTGTTCAACCGGGAATTAAGTCAGATTTTCTATCCATGTTTGTAGGTGGATTTACAACTGCAGCCGACTCGGCTATCCGAATCCTATCAGCTCTGAAAAATCTGATTTTCCAACCGGATTTGAACAAGCTAGGTGGACCTGTTGCCATCTTTAAGGCAAGTAGTGATGCTGCTAAAAATGGAATTGAGAATGTCTTGTACTTCTTGGCAATGATTTCTATCAATATCGGGATTTTTAATCTTATTCCGATTCCAGCTCTGGATGGTGGTAAGATTGTGCTCAATATCCTGGAAGCCATCCGCCGCAAACCATTAAAACAAGAAATTGAAACCTATGTTACCTTGGCCGGAGTGGTCATCATGGTTGTCTTGATGATTGCTGTGACCTGGAATGACATTATGCGACTCTTTTTTAGATAATCGAGGAATATTATGAAACAAAGTAAAATACCTATCCCAACGCTTCGCGAAATGCCAAGCGATGCTCAAGTTATCAGCCATGCTCTTATGTTGCGTGCTGGTTATGTTCGCCAAGTATCTGCAGGTGTTTATTCTTACCTACCACTTGCTAATCGTGTGATTGAAAAAGCTAAAAATATCATGCGCCAAGAATTCGACAAGATTGGTGCCGTTGAGATGTTGGCTCCTGCCCTTCTCAGTGCAGAATTGTGGCGCGAATCAGGTCGTTACGAAACTTACGGTGAAGACCTTTACAAACTAAAAAACCGTGAAAAATCAGACTTTATCCTAGGTCCAACACACGAAGAAACCTTTACAGCTATTGTCCGTGATTCTGTTAAGTCTTACAAGCAATTGCCACTCAACCTTTACCAAATCCAGCCTAAGTATCGTGATGAAAAACGCCCACGTAATGGACTTCTTCGTACACGTGAGTTTATCATGAAGGATGCTTATAGTTTCCACGCTAACTATGATAGTTTGGATAGTGTTTATGATGAGTACAAAGCAGCCTATGAGCGTATTTTCACTCGTAGTGGTTTAGACTTCAAGGCTATTATTGGTGACGGTGGAGCCATGGGTGGTAAGGATAGCCAAGAATTTATGGCCATTACATCTGCTCGTACAGACCTTGACCGCTGGGTTGTCTTGGACAAGTCAGTTGCCTCATTTGACGAAATTCCTGATCAAGCGCAAGAAGAAATCAAGGCAGAATTGCTCAAATGGATAGTCTCTGGTGAAGATACCATTGCTTACTCAAGTGAGTCTAGCTATGCAGCTAACTTAGAAATGGCAACAAACGAGTACAAACCAAGCAACCGTGTTGTCGCTGAAGAAGAAGTTACTCGTGTTGCAACGCCAGATGTTAAATCAATTGATGAAGTTGCAGCCTTCCTCAATGTTCCAGAAGAACAAACGATTAAAACCCTCTTTTACATGGCAGATGGTGAGCTTGTTGCAGCCCTTCTAGTTGGAAATGACCAACTCAACGAAGTCAAGTTGAAAAACTACTTGGGAGCAGATTTCTTTGACGTTGCTAGCGAAGAAGAAGTGGCGAATCTTGTTCAAGCAGGATTTGGTTCACTTGGACCAGTTGGTTTGCCAGAGAATATTAAAATCATTGCAGACCGTAAGGTACAAGATGTTCGCAATGCAGTTGTCGGTGCTAACGAAGATGGCTACCACTTGACTGGTGTGAATCCAGGTCGCGATTTTACTGCAGAATATGTGGATATCCGTGAAGTTCGTGAGGGTGAAATTTCCCCAGACGGACAAGGTGTTCTTAACTTTGCGCGTGGTATCGAAATTGGTCACATCTTTAAACTCGGCACTCGCTATTCAGCAAGCATGGGAGCAGATGTCTTGGATGAAAATGGCCGTGCTGTGCCAATTATCATGGGATGTTACGGTATCGGTGTCAGCCGTCTCCTTTCAGCAGTGATGGAGCAACACGCTCGCCTCTTTGTTAATAAAACGCCAAAAGGTGAATACCGTTACGCTTGGGGAATCAACTTCCCTAAAGAATTGGCACCATTTGATGTGCACTTGATCACTGTCAATGTCAAGGACGAAGAAGCACAAGCCTTGACAGAAAAGCTTGAAGCAAGCTTGATGGGAGCTGGTTACGAAGTCTTGACGGATGACCGTAACGAACGTGTTGGTGTTAAATTCAGCGATAGCGACTTGATTGGATTGCCAATCCGTATCACTGTTGGGAAGAAAGCAGCCGATGGCATCGTAGAAGTGAAGATTAAAGCGACTGGTGATACTATCGAAGTTCATGCAGATAACTTACTTGAAACGCTTGAAATCCTCAGCAAGAAATAAAAACTATAATCAGAAGAAAAACAAGGAAAAAATGTAACTAGTTTTTACCTTGTTTTTTCTGTATAATGGGAAAAATGACTAGATAAAGAGGTAAATGTATGCTAAGATTTCCAAAGGATTTTGTCTGGGGATCCTCTACTTCTGGACCACAAACAGAAGGACGTGTAGCTGGTGACGGTAAGGGAGATAATCTCTGGGATTATTGGTACCGAGTGGAGCCAAATCGATACTATAATGGGATTGGTCCAGATAAAACATCGACCTTTTATGAAAATTGGGAACAGGATATCGACCTCCTGTTAGAAACTGGTCACACGGCCTTTCGAACTTCTATTCAGTGGTCACGGATTTTTCCACAAGGACGTGGAAAAGTCAATTCTCAGGGTGTAGATTTTTACCGTAAGGTTTTTGAGGCTATTAAGGCCAAAGGGATTCGTCTGTTAGTCAATCTTTATCATTTTGATTTGCCTTTTGCCCTTCAAGAGGATGGGGATGGTTGGGAAAATAAGGCGACAGTCTCAGCCTATGAAGACTATGCTCGTTTTTGTTTTGAGACTTATGGAGATTTAGTGGATCAATGGATTACCTTTAACGAGCCAATCGTTCCAGTAGAATTTGGCTATTTTTACGATGCCCATTATCCACATAAGGTGGATGCAGAGGTAGCGGTTAAAGTAGCTTATTATACACAATTGGCCAGCAGTCGGGCGGTTAAGGCCTGTCATGAACTCTTGCCTGATTCCAAGATTGGGATTGTCTTAAACTTGACACCGGCTTATCCACGTAGCCAGCATCCTGCTGATGTCAAGGCGGCTCGTATTGCGGACCTTTTTCAGGCCCAATCTTTCTTAGATCCGTCTGTTTTGGGGACTTATCCACAGGAGTTGGTAGAAATCTTGCATGAATACGGGCTCTTGCCTGATGCTACAGAGGAGGAGTTGGAGCTCATTCGTGACAATACGGTGGACTTCCTTGGTGTCAACTACTATCAACCTTTGCGTGTTATGGCTCCTCGATTTGCGAAGCATCCAGAGAGTCCACTCTTACCAGAACATTTTTATGAGCCTTATGTGATGCCTGGACGTAAAATTAATCCTCACCGTGGCTGGGAGATTTATGAGCAAGGGATTTATGACATTGCCCAAAATATCAAGGAAAACTATGGCAATATTGAGTGGATGTTGACAGAGAATGGTATGGGTGTTGAAGGGGAAGAAAAATTCCGTGAGAATGGAATGATTCAAGATGATTACCGTATTGACTTTGTAAAAGGTCATCTTCGCGAACTTTACCGTGCTATTGAAGACGGAGCCAATTGTAAGGGCTACTTAATTTGGACCTTTATTGACTGTTGGTCATGGCTCAACAGCTATAAAAATCGCTATGGTTTGGTTGAATTGGACTTGAAAACGCAAGAACGCCGTCTGAAGAAATCAGGGCACTGGTTCAAGGAATTAAGCGATAATAATGGATTTTAAAAAGGACTCTGACTGATTATCCTAATTGGTCAGAGTTTTTTGTTTACAAGAAGTTAATGTGAACTATACCAATTTTTACTCTTGACAAGTGAAAAAAACAAGTATATACTGTTTTTGCTGATTCTATAAAAGAAGAATTAGACTATACCAATTTTAAGGAGAAAGCACAGCTTGTCTGTGTCGTATATACTATGTGTGGAATTGTTGGTGTTGTTGGAAACACAAATGCAACTGATATTTTGATTCAAGGGCTTGAAAAGCTTGAATACCGTGGCTATGATTCTGCGGGAATTTTTGTCCTAGGTGGTGCTGAAAATCATCTGGTCAAGGCGGTTGGCCGTATTGCAGAATTGTCTGCTAAGACAGCTGGTGTGGAGGGAACAACTGGTATTGGACATACTCGTTGGGCGACTCACGGAAAACCAACGGAAGACAATGCTCACCCACACCGCTCTGAGACTGAACGTTTTGTCTTGGTGCATAACGGGGTGATTGAGAACTATCTTGAAATCAAGGAAGAATACCTTGCGGGGCACAACTTCAAAGGGCAAACAGATACGGAAATCGCCGTTCACTTGATCGGAAAATTTGCGGAAGAAGATGGCTTGTCAGTTCTTGAAGCTTTCAAAAAAGCTCTTCACATCATCCGTGGTTCTTATGCTTTTGCCTTGGTTGACTCACAAGATCCTGAAGTTATCTACGTAGCTAAGAATAAATCACCACTTTTGATTGGTCTTGGAGAAGGCTATAACATGGTCTGTTCAGATGCTATGGCTATGATTCGTGAGACTAATCAATATATGGAAATTCATGACCAAGAGTTGGTAATCGTCAAGGCAGATAGCGTAGAAGTTCAAGACTATGATGGCAATCGTCGTGAACGTGCTAGCTATACTGCAGAACTTGACTTGTCAGATATCGGTAAGGGAACTTATCCTTACTACATGCTCAAGGAAATTGACGAGCAACCAACGGTTATGCGGAAACTTATCCAAGCCTACACAGATGAGGCTGGTCAAGTTGTCGTAGCCCCAGCTATTATCAAGGCTGTTCAAGACGCAGACCGTATCTACATCCTTGCAGCTGGAACATCTTACCACGCAGGATTTGCTTCTAAGAAAATGTTGGAAGAATTGACAGATACGCCAGTTGAACTTGGAATCTCATCTGAGTGGGGCTACGGTATGCCACTTCTCAGCAAGAAACCACTTTTCATCTTTATCAGCCAGTCTGGTGAAACAGCGGATAGCCGTCAGGTTTTGGTCAAGGCTAATGAAATGGGAATCCCAAGCTTGACAGTGACAAATGTCCCAGGTTCAACCCTTTCACGTGAAGCTAACCATACCATGCTCCTTCACGCAGGTCCTGAAATTGCCGTAGCCTCAACCAAGGCCTATACAGCGCAAATTGCAGCCCTTGCCTTCCTTGCAAAAGCAGTCGGAGAAGCAAATGGCAATGCCAAAGCGCAAGCCTTTGATTTAGTTCATGAGTTGTCAATCGTAGCTCAGTCTATCGAATCAACTCTTTCAGAGAAAGAAACCATTGAAGTCAAGGTTCGTGAGCTACTTGAAACAACTCGTAACGCCTTTTACATCGGACGTGGTCAAGATTACTACGTAGCCATGGAAGCAAGTCTCAAACTTAAAGAGATTTCTTACATCCAGTGTGAAGGCTTTGCGGCAGGAGAACTCAAGCACGGAACTATTGCCTTGATTGAAGAAGGAACACCTGTTTTGACTCTCTTGTCAGATCCAGTCCTTGCCAACCACACTCGTGGAAATATCCAAGAGGTGGCAGCCCGTGGTGCAAAAGTCCTCACTATCGCAGAAGAAAATGTTGCTAAAGAGACAGACGATATCGTCCTTACGACTGTACACCCTTACCTCTCACCAATTTCAATGGTCGTACCAACACAATTGGTCGCTTACTTTGCAACCCTCCACCGTGGTCTTGATGTGGACAAACCACGTAACCTTGCTAAATCAGTAACGGTAGAATAGAATCTATGAATATACGGGCGTAAAGCCATAGGTTTATCCTATAAGGTTTTACAGCCTATTTTTTATGTTACAAATGATGATAGGGGTTTACTTTTCAATAATTATAGCAGATTGAATTTAGAACAGTACACAGGAATACTAAAATATTTCTAGAAATTAATTTGAATTTTCCAATTGATTTGTTCGTATCTTATTTCAAACTACTATAAAAAGAGGAAGCTGGGCAAAAACTCAATTTGAAGAGAAAATTCAGTAAATCTTTCCATGATAAAACGCATCATATTAAGGTTTTGTACACCTGATATGATGCGTTTTATCATTTTTAAGCCTTTTTGCCCAGCCTCGTCAAAAGTAAAGTTTTGGCACAAAATCTGTGACAAAACTTTAGTTTTAAAGGTTTTTAACTTTGTATATACTAGTTTTAAGAAAAGGAGGATGATCCTAATGGAAGAAAAAGTATCATTGAAAGTCAGAGTTCAAAAACTAGGGACATCGCTTTCAAATATGGTTATGCCCAATATTGGAGCATTTATTGCTTGGGGAGTGTTGACTGCCCTCTTTATCGCTGATGGCTATCTGCCAAATGAACAGTTAGCTACTGTTGTTGGTCCTATGTTAACGTATTTATTGCCAATCCTGATTGGTTACACAGGTGGATATATGATCCATGGTCAACGTGGTGCCGTTGTAGGAGCTATTGCTACTGTTGGTGCAATCACAGGTTCTAGTGTTCCTATGTTTATCGGAGCTATGGTAATGGGCTCACTGGGAGGATGGACTATCAAGAAATTTGATGAAAAGTTCCAGGAAAAAATTCGTCCCGGATTTGAAATGTTAGTTAATAATTTCTCAGCTGGTCTCGTTGGTTTTGCATTATTGCTTTTGGCTTTCTACGCAATCGGTCCAGTCGTATCGACTCTTACTGGAGCTGTTGGGAATGGTGTTGAGGCTATTGTTAATGCTCGCCTCCTTCCTATAGCTAATATTATCATCGAACCGGCTAAAGTCCTTTTCCTCAATAATGCCCTCAATCATGGCATTTTTACTCCTCTGGGAGTAGAACAGGTAGCTCAAGCTGGTAAGTCAATTCTCTTCCTATTGGAAGCTAATCCTGGACCAGGCCTGGGAATTCTATTAGCTTATGCTGTATTCGGTAAAGGTTCTGCTAAATCTTCTTCTTGGGGGGCAATGCTTATTCATTTCTTCGGAGGGATTCATGAAATTTACTTTCCTTATGTTATGATGAAGCCTACTCTATTTTTAGCTGCTATGGCAGGAGGTATCTCTGGAACTTTTACTTTTCAACTCTTAGACGCTGGTCTTAAATCTCCAGCTTCACCAGGTTCTATTATTGCGATTATGGCTACGGCGCCAAAAGGCGTTTGGCCCCATCTAAATGTTCTTCTAGGTGTTTTAGTGGCAGCAGTTGTTTCTTTCCTTGTAGCAGCCCTTATTCTTCATGCAGACAAGTCAACTGAGGATTCGCTCGAAGCTGCTCAGGCGGCTACCCAAGCAGCTAAGGCTCAGTCTAAAGGTCAGTTAGTATCAACTTCTGTTGATGCAGTTGTTTCGACAGACTCAGTGGAAAAAATCATTTTCGCCTGCGATGCTGGTATGGGAAGCTCTGCTATGGGAGCTAGTATTCTTCGAGATAAGGTTAAAAAAGCAGGTCTAGAGATTCCAGTATCTAATCAGGCAATCTCAAATTTGCTTGATACACCAAAAACATTAATTGTTACTCAGGAAGAACTGACACCAAGAGCTAAAGACAAGAGTCCAAGTGCTATTCATGTTTCTGTTGATAATTTCTTAGCGTCCCCTCGTTATGATGAAATTGTAGCTTCATTAACAGGAGCTTCTCCAATAGCAGAAATTGAAGGAGATATATCAACTTCAGCACCAGTAGATAGTCAGGAAATTGACCTTAACCATATTGATGCTGTAGTAGTTGCTTATGGTAAAGCACAGGGATCTGCAACTATGGGCTGTGAAACGATTCGGGCTATCTTTAGAAACAAGAATATTCGTATTCCAGTTTCTACTGCCAAAATTTCAGAATTAGGTGAATTTAATTCTAAAAACATAATGATTGTAACAACTATTTCTTTACAGGCAGAAGTGCAGCAAACAGCACCGAATTCTCAATTTCTTATTGTGGATAGTTTAGTAACAACACCAGAATATGACAAAATGGCTGTTAGAATGTACAAATAGAACTAGAGGTTTCTAAATTACGAATGCTATTAACCAAACGAGAAGAACAATTATTGAAGGCTTTCCTACATGTAGGGAAGCTTTCAATGCAAGACATGACTGAAATCTTACAGGTTTCATCTAGAACAATTTATCGAACTTTATCAGATTTGACAGATAGCATGGAGCAATATGGAATCGAAATAACGAAGCATGGGAAATACTATATTTTGACTGGAGAGTTGGATGATTTGCCGACAGAACTTGAAGTGTTAGTTGAGTATAGTCCCCAAGAAAGACAAGAGTTGATTACCTATCGCCTTCTGACTGAGAGTGGTTTTGTCACCAATGAAGCATTGCAAGAGTGCATGAAAGTCAGTAATGTAACTATTATTCAGGATATTTCAGATATTGATAAGCGTCTTTTAGACTTTGATCTGAAAATTGAACGACAAAAAGGTTATCGTATTTCTGGTGATTCAGTTGGTAAGAGAAGATTTTTGGCTATTTTACTGACAAACTGTATCTCAGTAGCAGATTTTTCAACCGGTAATTTTGGGAGCTTTGATATTTTAGAAGCAGATAGAACTAGGCTGGCCAGTCAGATTGTTAATAAGCAACTGTCAGGTTTTCCAGATATGGATGCTAGGATGAAGATGTTTTTTGCGATCTTGTTATCTCTTATAGGTCAGGAGCAAAACATTGAAAATTCACCTAATACTAGTAAGCAGGCTTTGGAAATTTCTCAAAAAATTTTTCAAGCTTACTCTAAGCAGACTGCACAATTTTATAGTATTCAGGAAATTATCTATTTTGCGAGCATCTTGGATGAATTAATCATTAAACGTCAGGACAATCCGCTCTTTACGGAGAAATTTGATGGTGAATTTTTCTACAATATTTCAAATCTGATTGATACGGTTTCCATGTATACCAAGATTGACTTTTTTAAGGACAAGGTTTTATTCAATTTTCTTTTCCATCATATTCGGCTCAGTTTAGGCGTCCCTATCCTTTTTCAGGGTGAAAATTTGCCAGAATCTGTCCAGATTTTAGTTGAAAGGAATAAATTTCTTTATACAGTCATCAGTCTTTTAGTGAATGATATTTTTCCGAAATATCTTCATACAGAGTATGAGTATGGCATGATTGCCCTACATTTTATCTCTAGCTTAGGCCGTAGTCCAGAGATTTATCCAGTCCGTGTTTTGCTTTTAACGGATGAACGTCGGGTCACTAGAGATTTATTAGTCAGTAAAATTAAGAGTGTTGCTCCTTTTGTAGAGTTGATAGATATTCAGTCTCTAGTAGATTACCATAGTATTGATCTCAGTCAGTATGATTATATTTTATCTACCAAGCCGCTGACTAATCAGGAAATCGATGTAATTTCTAGTTTTCCAACCGTCAAAGAACTGCTTGAATTACAGGAACGACTTCAGTATGTACAGGCACATCGTACAATTGTCGCGCGTGATGCTATCGCTCCAGAGAAAAGTTATGACTTGCAAGATTATTTAATATCTAGTAGTCAGCTTTTGAGTCAATTCGAGTTGGTTCAATTGGAGAATAATCAATCATTTGAGCACACGGTAGAACAAATCATCCAATATCAGAAGAATGTGAGTGACAGAGATTACCTAACAAGAAAATTGTTATCTCACTTCCAGAATAGTCCTATGGCTATTCCTAATACTGGTCTGGTGCTTTTACATAGTCAGTCTAGCAAAGTAACAACAAATAGTTTTACTATGTTTGAACTCAAACTACCTATCTCCGCATTGTCAATGAAACGAGAGGAAGAAGAGGTCAAAAGGTGTCTGCTAATGCTAATGTCTAAAGAAGCTAGCGAGGAAGCGAGAGATTTAATGACAGCTATCAGTCAGTCGATTATTGAAAATCATCTTTATACAGAGATTTACAAGACGGGAAATCAATCCATTATTTATCAGATGCTAAATACTATTTTTAACGAAAAAATTAAGAAATTGGAGAACTAATATGAAACTTGAAAAACATTTGATTAAGCTTAATAAACAATTTTCTAACAAGGAGGAAGCTATTTGTTATTGTGGGCAAGTTCTTTATGAGGGTGGATATGTTAATGAAGACTATATTGAAGCCATGATTGAGCGAGATAAAGAGCTATCTGTTTACATGGGTAACTTTATCGCCATACCGCATGGAACAGATGCAGCAAAAAATGATGTCCTCAAGTCTGGTATTACAGTCGTTCAAGTCCCTAGAGGGGTTGATTTTGGGAATGTATCTAACCCTCAAGTGGCAACGGTTCTTTTTGGTATTGCTGGTATTGGTAATGAACACTTAGAAATTATTCAGAAAATTTCTATCTTCTGTGCAGATGTAGATAATGTTCTTAAACTAGCAGATGCTCAGTCAAAAGAGGAAGTATTGCGCTTATTTGATGCTGTTGAATAATTGAATTTAGTCATTTGTTATCTAGTATATATGTCCCTCAAATAGGAAAAGGAGAAATTGAATGAAACATTCTGTTCATTTTGGTGCCGGTAATATCGGTCGTGGTTTTATAGGTGAAATTCTATTTAAAAATGGTTTCCATATTGATTTTGTGGATGTCAATAATCAGATAATTCATGCTCTAAATGAAAAGGGCAAGTATGAAATTGAAATTGCACAGAAAGGACAGTCTCGTATAGAAGTAACTAATGTGGCTGGCATTAATAGCAAAGAAGACCCTGAGCAAGTCATTGAAGCGATTCAAAAGACGGATATTATTACTACTGCAATCGGACCTAATATACTCCCTTTTATCGCTGAACTTCTAGCCAAAGGAATCGAAGCTCGCCGAGTTGCAGGAAATACACAGGCATTGGATGTTATGGCCTGTGAAAATATGATTGGCGGGTCTCAATTTCTTTATCAAGAAGTCAAGAAATATTTAAGTCCGGAAGGTTTGACATTTGCTGATAACTACATAGGTTTTCCAAATGCTGCAGTAGACAGGATTGTTCCAGCACAAAGTCACGAAGATTCCCTTTTTGTTGTGGTCGAACCCTTTAATGAATGGGTCGTGGAAACCAAGCGTCTTAAAAATCCAGATTTACGTCTAAAAGATGTGCATTATGAAGAAGATTTAGAACCCTTTATTGAGCGAAAACTTTTTTCAGTCAATTCTGGACATGCAACTTCAGCTTACATTGGTGCGCATTATGGTGCCAAGACAATTTTGGAAGCTCTTCAAAATCCTAATATCAAATCTCGGATTGAATCTGTATTAACTGAAATTCGGAGTCTCTTGATTGCCAAATGGAACTTTGATAAAAAAGAATTGGAGAATTATCACAAAGTCATTATAGAACGGTTTGAAAATCCTTTCATAGTGGACGAGGTTAGTCGCGTAGCTCGTACTCCAATCCGAAAATTAGGCTATAATGAACG
Organism: Streptococcus sp. 3167; assembly: GCF_013277175.1. Taxonomy (NCBI): domain Bacteria; kingdom Bacillati; phylum Bacillota; class Bacilli; order Lactobacillales; family Streptococcaceae; genus Streptococcus; species Streptococcus sp. 3167. The sequence goes on from NZ_VMML01000003.1 coordinate 30,954, forward strand.
ATTCATCCGGCCGATACGTGAATTGAAAGAACTCAGTTTGTCATATAAAAACCTACTTAAAACAGTTGGCTATGCCTTTGACTATCGCGATGTAAATGATGAAGAAAGTATTCGATTAGGTGAATTGTTGGCTAAACAATCAGTCAAAGATGTTGTTATACAAGTTACAGGTTTAGACGACCCAGAATTGATTGAGCAAATTGTAGAGTATATTTAATCTTTTTCGAAAATCTCTTCAAATCAGGTTAGCATCCATCTGCAACCTCAAAACAGTATTTTGAGCTGACTTCATCAGTTCTATCTACCACCTCAAAGCAGTGCTTTGAGCTGACTCCGTCAGTCTTATCTGCAACCTCAAAACAGTGCTTTGAGCAGCCTGCGGCTAGCTTCCTAGTTTGCTCTTTGATTTTCATTGAGTATTAGAATAATTTTTCAAATTGGAGGACAGAGTAGATAGGGATAATGGATATGGTAGAATTGGGAATTTCAACATTTGGGGAAACAACGGAGCTTGAAGGGATTGGGCAAACTTACAGTCATGACGAACGCATTCGCCAGTTGCTAGCAGAGGTTGAACTGGCTGACAAGGTTGGTTTGGATGTGTATGGGATTGGTGAGCACCATCGAGAGGATTTTGCAGTATCAGCCCCAGAGATTGTCCTGGCAGCTGGGGCAGTCAATACCAAGAAAATCCGTTTGACCAGTGCAGTCAGCATTCTCTCGAGTATGGATCCGATTCGCTTATTCCAACAATATGCCACTATCGATGCTTTGTCAAATGGACGTGCGGAGATTATGGCTGGAAGGGGTTCTTTCACGGAATCATTTCCTCTGTTTGGCTATGATTTGAAAGACTACGAAGCCCTTTTTGATGAGAAATTAGACTTGCTCCAGTTAGTCAATGAAAAGACAAAGCTAGACTGGAAAGGTCGATTGACCCAAACGATTGCTGGTAAAGAAGTTTATCCTCGTCCAGTTCAGGACAAATTACCCTTGTGGATAGCGACAGGTGGTCATGTCGAATCAACAGTAAAGATTGCTCAGGCAGGCCTACCGATTGTCTATGCCATTATTGGTGGTAACCCTCGTTATTTTAAAAAGTTGATTCAGGCTTATCGTGAGATTGGGAGCGAAGCAGACCATGCCATTCATGAACTAAAGGTTGGGGTCCATTCTTGGGGTTGGATTGCTGAAGATGGCGAGCAGGCTGTGAAAGATTATTTCCATCCGACCAAGCAAGTAGTGGATGCTATTTCCAAAGACCGTCCACACTGGCAAGAATTGCGTTATAAGCAATATTTGGAGCAGGTAGGATCAAATGGCGCCATGTTTGTGGGCAATCCAGATCAGGTGGCCGAAAAATTGATTCGCATGATAGAGGATTTAGATTTGGACCGCTTCATGTTGCACCTACCTCTTGGTTCTATGCCTCATGATCAGGTTCTGAGAGCTATTGAACTATTCGGAACACAAGTAGCACCCAAAGTCCGGGCTTACTTTGCCATGAAAGAGGCTTAATAAAAAATACTAATCAGGCTGATAAAAAATCTATATAACAACTATTTTAAAAAAGCAATAAACAGAAAAAATCTCTGAAAAGCTAGTAAAATCAAGCTTTTCAGAGATTTTTTTCTCTATTGATATAAACAATCCCAATCAAGTCGATAGTCAATATATATTGGGAAAAGGTCAAAAGGAGTGGTAAGATGGTTTCAATCCAAATGGAAGGAGAGAAGTATGACAAGTAAAAGAGAGCTAGTTTTTAGAGCTATTCGAGGAGAAGAGGTGGAACGGGTTCCTGTTGGCTTTTGGTTTCATTTTGTAACACTGGAGGAAAAAGGACAAGGTTTAAATAATCCACGTATCTTTCAAAAAAGTGTAGAGGGACATCGGAAGTACGTGGAAAGAATCCATCCTGATTTTGTCAAAATGATGAGTGACGGATTTTTCATTTATCCAAGTAATGTCTACAGTCCTAAGGTTACAAGTCTTCAGGAATTAGCTTCTATTGAGTCGATTGGTGAAAACCATCCTTGGATTCAGCAACAAGTAGAAGTGGTAGAGGCTATTCGAGCAACCTTCACTGAGGACATTGCATCATTTTACAATATTTTTTCTCCGATCTCCTATTTGAAAAGGTGGTTTCGTACAGAGACTTCTAGAGGTGATAAGGAGGTTTCAGATCTTTTTCTTGAAAATCCAGAGCTATTCAGGGATGTTTTAGACGTGATAGCTGAGGATATCGCTATCCTAACTAAAAAAATCATTCAGGATGGTGGAGCAGATGGAATCTATCTCAGTACACAAGAAATTCAGGATGAGCGCATCACAGCAGAATTGTATCAGACCTATATTGAGCCAAGTAACATAAAGGTTTTAGAAGCTGCCAATCAGGTAGGTGGGGTAAATATCCTGCATATCTGCGGTTTCCAAGGTGCCAGTAACAATGTGACTATTTTCAAAGATTATCCAGCCCAGGTTTTCAATTGGGCAACCCACCATGAAGCAGTCAGTTTACCTCAAGGTCAGGAGCTATTTCATGGCAAAGCGGTCTTGGGTGGTTTTGAAAATGGGAAGCAGAGCCTGCTTTATGGAGGTAGAAAGGCTGCACTACAAGAGGAAACCAAACGATTGTTGGCTGAAGCTGGGACTAGAGGAGTCCTTCTTGGAGCGGATTGCACGGTTCCAGATGACTTTGAATTAGAAAGATTGGACTGGATTCGTCAGGCTGCTATGTTAGAATAGGAGAGCCTTATGAAAAGAAAAAAGTGGCTATTGGTAGGGACGGCCCTCGGCTTTGTCATCTTACTTGCGATCAGTCTTACAAAGGGACTTGCTTGTAAGGAAGGGCCAAGATGTCATGGGATTCAGGATTTTCAGAAGAGAAGTCTTCCCTTTATTCAAACCAATGATATTGCCAGTGTTTTATTAGTTGAAAAAGAAAGAAATGGAAAATAGAGATGTCAGAAAAAAGAGACTGGGTTTTAAAAGCATTTAGAGGAGAAGTGGTTGGCCGTGTACCTGTAGGTTTTTGGCACCACTTTACATCAGAAGAGGAATGGTTAAAGGGATTTTCCAATCCTGTGATTATTGAAAAGAACATACAAGGTCACAAACGTTTTATCCGTGACCTACATCCAGACTTTATCAAGTTGATGAGTGATGGCTATTTTGCTTATCCAAATCCAGTTATTGCCAAAGGAAAGTCACTCCAAGAGCTGTCGGAGATTCAACCTCTGGGTGAAGATCATCTGTGGATTAGAGAGCAGGTAGAATTAGTGAAGAAGATTAAGCAGGAGTTTACGGAAGATATTGTTGCTATTTACAATATTTTTGCGCCTGTGACCTACCTCAAATGGTTACTTGGAGAAGTGTCTGGTGGAGATGATCTCATTGCAGACTTCTTAGTTCAAGATTCTCAGAAATTGAAAAAAGTCCTTGATGTGATTGCGCAAGATATCGCTAGCTTGAGTCAAGTTATTATTAAAGATGCAGGAGTAGATGGTATTTATCTCAGTGTGCAAAGTATTCAGGATGCGCGTGTTTCTGCTGAAGCCTATCAGGAGATTATTGCGCCGAGTGAACTGACTGTTTTAAATGCGGCTAAGTCGGTTGGTGGGGTAAATATCCTTCATATCTGTGGCTATGAAGGAGCCCGAAACGATATTCATATCTTTGCCGACTATCCAGCTCATGTTTTTAACTGGGCAGTTGGTCCAGAAGGGATTAGCCTAAAAGAAGGTCGTGAGATTTTCAAGGGTCGTGCTGTTCTGGGAGGATTTGAAAACGGTAAAGACGGCCTTCTCTATCGAGGCAGTAAGGAAGAAATTCAGGCTGAAACCAAACGATTGGTAGAAGAAACAGGGAAAGATGGCCTCATACTTGGAGCAGATTGTACCATTCCAAACGATATTGCAGTGGAGCGTATCCAGTGGGTGAGAGAAGCAGTAGCTAAATAAAGGAGAAGAATATGAGTAAGAAAACATGGATTGTTGGTGGAGTTGCGGTTGTGGCAGTGCTTGGAGCAACGATTATTGGTAGGACTTTGTCGGGAGCATCTGCTAAAGGTGCAGATGCAGCTTCGTCTGGACAAGTAACAACTTTAAAAGTTGCCCATACTCAAAACTATGTCCCTTATGATTTTATTGACGAAAAAGGGGAATCAGATGGTTATGAAGTCGCTGTTTTAAAGGCGGTGGATGAGAAATTAGCAGATTATAAATTTGAGTATACTGGAACTAGTGATGATGATCTCTTGATTGGACTTGAGTCTGGCAAGTACGATATTGGAACTAAAGGTGCTTGGTATACAGATGAACGGGCTAAGAAATTCATTATTCCATCTGAGCCAGTAGGAGCCAGCATTATTGGTTTTACTGTCAGAAAAGGAGATGAAGCTAAATATAAGAATATTGATGATTTCGCCAAAAATAAAGGGAAATTAGTACCCATCTCTCCTCAAAATGCCCAGTGGAATGTGATTAATAGCTATAATGACAAGCACAAGGATACACCAATTGAGTTGACAGCTGCTGAATCTTTCAAGGTGGCAGATGCTTATGCTTGGGTTTTAGAAGGACGTTATGATGCTTTCTTTGACATCAAGTTGTCTTTTGAAAAAGCAGTGACAGCAGAGGATGGTTCTTACCACCAATATGCGGACAAACTTAGCTGGTTCCCTTATAAAGGAATTCCAACCTATCCCTTGATTCACCGTGATGAAAAGGGTGAGAAGTTTGCTAAAGAGTATGAAAAAGCGATTAAAGAATTAAAAGAAGACAGTACTCTAGCTAAACTTTCTCAAAAATACTTTAAAGAAGATGTCTTTAGCTACGTTGATAAAGATTAGATGAGCAATCAGGCATGTTATGCTCTTCGAAAATCTCTTCAAACCGCATCAACGTCGCCTTGCCGTAGGTATGGTTACTGACTTTGTCAGTTCTATCCACAACNNAACCTGCGGCTAGTTTGCTTTTTGATTTTCATTGAGTATTAGAAAGAGGTTTACATGGTTTCATATGACTTTTCAAGAGTGTTCCAATTTTTACCCACCTTATGGCAGGCTCTTCCGATGACCTTGTCCATTCTCTTTTTTACTACAATCCTTGGTTCCCTTTTCGGTGGCTTACTGGCTTGGGCTCAAGTGGGAGAAGACAAGACTTTTGCAGGTCTTTCTAAGGGCTATATTTTCACTCTTCGCTGTACTCCCCCCATTGTCTTACTGTTTTTAGTTTTTTATGGTTTACCTGAATTTTTAAAATGGTGGCTGAATTTAGATATCAACAACTGGTCTAAGACGGTCTTCGTCTTATTCACCATGGTCTTGCTATTTGCGGCTATCATTGCAGAAGTATTTAAGGCGTCCTATCAGGCAATTCCCAAAGGTCAGATGGAAGCTGGAGTCAGTATTGGTCTGACCCCTAGTCAGACATTTTGGAGAATCATTTTTCCTCAGGCTTTTCAAGTGGCTCTTCCAAATATGACGACCGCTATTCTAAATTTGATGCGGGACGCTGCCCTAGCCTATACGATTGGTTTTGTGGATGTCATGGGAGCTGGGAATCTCTTAATCAGTCGCAATTTGGGGAATTACTCTCTTGAAACCTATACAGCGGTTGCCATTCTTTATTGGGGTGTAGCCTTGGCTGTTTCCTTCTTGAGTCGCTTGTTAGAAAAATCTTTGGAAACGAAAGGGAGATAGGATATGGATTTAGACTATATTGCGAAAACTTTTTTAGAGACCTTAAAAGGGGTGCCAACCACCTTAATCATTATGATTGTAGCCATGGTCTTAAGTTTTGGACCAGCCTTGTTTTTAGCTCTGGGACAAATATATAAAGTCAAAGGTGTTCGAACTTTCTCTCTCGTGTATCTAGCTTTTATAAGAGCAACACCTCCGATTTTGCTGATTCTTTTCTTTTATAGTTTGTTTCCGAGTTTGCTCAATCAATTTCTCAAAAGCATAGGGAGTGATGTTGATATCTTTAAACTCAATCCGATCTATTATGCTTTTATTATCTATAGTTTGATGACAACAGGTAGTTTATCAGAAATCTTACGTTCGGCTATTTTGACTGTGGATAAGGGACAATTAGAAGCTGCACAAGCGATTGGTTTAACCACTAGTCAGGCTTATGTGAGGATTGTTTTTCCACAGGCCTTGCAATCAGCCTTGCCCAATCTGGCTAATCTAGTCATAAATATTGTAAAAGGAACCTCTTTGGTCTTTGTGATGACCATTAAGGATATTACAGCAATTGCCCGTGTTGAAGCGTCTTATGGTTATCAGTATTTTGAATCCTATTTTGTGATCTTTTTACAGTACATTCTTATTTGCGGATTGATTCAATGGGGCTTTTCAATCTTAGAGAAACGCTATATTCAAAGAAGAAAGGGACAAGTAGTGCCCAGTACAGGTTTAGCATAGGAGGAGACAATGTTACAAGTAGAACATGTTGCAAAAAAATTTGGAGACAGACAAGTCCTGGGAGATGTTAATCTCAAGGTCAACCAAGGGGATGTGGTTGTAATATTGGGGCCATCTGGATCAGGTAAAACGACTTTTCTCAGATGTCTCAATCATTTAGAAAAAGCCGATAGTGGCTCTTTGAAGCTTGCTGATAAAGAATACGACCTTGGAAAATTGACTAAAAAAGATATTTTAGAAATTCGCAAGAAGACTGCTTTCGTTTTTCAACATTATAATTTATTTGCTAATAAAACGGCCTTGGAAAATATTTTGGAGGGCTTGATTATTGCTCGGAAAATTCCTAAGGAAGAAGCAACAAAACGTGCGGAAGCTGCCTTAGAAAAAGTTGGTTTACTAGCTTATAAAGCTTACTATCCCTCTCAGCTTTCTGGAGGCCAGCAACAACGAATCGGTATTGCGCGTGCCATTGCTGTGAAACCAGAGGTCATTTTATTAGATGAGCCAACATCGGCCTTGGATCCAGAGTTGGTAGGGGATGTTTTAGATGTTTTAAAACAGTTAGCTAAAGAAGGAGTTACTATGGTAGTAGTGACTCATGAGATGGGTTTTGCTAGAGATGTAGCCAATCATGTTATTTTTATGGACGGTGGGAAAATTGTTGAAGAAAATAATGCCCATGATTTCTTTAGTCGTCCAAAAGAAGAACGAACCAAGCAATTTTTGGCACGAATACTCTCGGATGCGACCTATAGTGTAGAATATATGATTTGATAGATAGGCTTATCAGGGCAAAAATCAATCCCCCGAGCGTTAAGGCTTGGGGGATAGTTCTATAGGAGGGCTAGTTTAGTTCTCTTTTTTATTTTTTAGTAAGAAACCGAGACCAAGGAGCGCAAGGAGGCTGATTCCTGCAAATAGGAGTTTGTTTTCGTTTTTGATTCCTGTATTTGGAAGTTCAGCTTGTTTATCTGGGGTTGCAGGTATATTTTCCTTGCTAGAGTTTTCTACCGATTCGTTTCGAACCGCTTCTTTTACAGATGATGCTTGTGCTTCTTGTGCTGGTTGTGAAGCTTGTGAACCAGTTGTAGCTTGGCTAGGTTTATTTTCTGCATCAGCTACTGTTGCAGATGGTTTAGTAGAATCAGGTTTAGCTTCTGGAGCTGGATCTTGATGTGCAGGGTGAGAAGCTTCATTTTGATGTTCAGGCTTGGAAGGGGTTGAGTCTGGTTTCTCTTCTGCAGTTGACTCATGGCTAGTTCCATTTTGAGAGACTCGAAGAACAGTGGCTGTAAGGGCATTCAATTTCAAGCCTTTTTCAGTCCATTCAAGTCCTTGAGGGTTGGCAATTCCGACTGGTCCTGCTTGGTTTTCATCTGCTAAAACTTCAGCATTTCTGAGGTGGGCAAAGGCAGTTCCCAAGTTAAATTCGCGAGCTTTTTCATCCGCATTGACAAAGACTGCGTAGATATCACCGTTTGGAGCAGTGATTTGGTAGCCAATCACTACATCCTCTTTTTCCACGCCATTTTGACCTGGGACAGTGATGAGGTGGACACGGTCTTTGATATCTTGGAGACTCTTAAGTCGGAAGGCATCTGTAGATTGACGAAGGGCAATCAAACCTTTCATGTAGTCACGGCTCTTGACATTTTCAGGATATGCTTTTCCATCTGTAGCCTTAGTCCAGTCAAACTTGTTGACTGCATCGCTAGAATCGTAAGAGTCATGGATGAAGTAAGGATAGTCAAACGGATTGCCATCCTTATCACGCAATAAGTGAGATTTGTTTGGTTGTTTGTCCTCTGCTACTGGAGTCTTGTAGGCTGGGTCACGGAATTGTTTAGTACGTCCATATTCCTGACCGGAGTGGATAAATGGAGTTCCTTGAGCTGTCAAGACCATGAGATTTCCAAGTCGTAAACGACGGTGGATTTCAGCATAGTTCTCAGCCTTGCTTGGGTCTTTTTTGATAGACTGGGCAATGATGTCAAAGAGGGTCAAGTTATCATGGGCTGCGATGTATTGGATGACATCTCCAGGACTGTCTGCTTCAAAGTTGGTTGGTTGAGCAATGAGATTTTTGAAGACAGTGTTGACATCACGCTTGCCACCTGTGATAAAGGCAGGTTGACCTTCGTTTGGATAACCAGATTTGAGGTTGTTACGGATGTCATCTGAAAAGACAGCGACAGTATCGGTATGTTTCATCCAATCTTGGTCAGCAGCTTTAGTAGGCATATTTTCATCACCAGCATAGGTTCTCCAACCTTCACCAAGCATGATTAGGTTTGGATTGAGGGCGCGTGCAGCCTTGTAAGCCTCTTCGATAGAAGCGGCGTCATGGTCTCCCATCATATCGAAACGGAAGCCATCCACTTTGTAGGTATCAACTAGATATTTGATAGAGTCAACTAGGATCCGTTTGCTCATATGGTGGGTTGTCCCCAAGCGTCCACCACCAAAGCTAGTTCGAGGTGTCCCATCAGCATCCATAAAGTGGTAGTAGTTTGGTTCTAAATCTTCAAAGAGATCGACTTTGGCTGTATGGTTATAAACTACGTCTAGGATAGCTCCCATGCCACGTTTGTGGATCTCATTGATGAGGTTTTTAAATTCTGCGATTCGTTTTTCTGGATTCTTAGGATCGCTTGAGTACATACCAGTCAATGAGAAGTAGTTTTGAGGGTCATATCCCCAGTTGTAGTTGCTGTTGCTTGAAGCATAGTCAGACAAGCGTTCATGGTTTTTCAATTCATTGACAAAGTAGTAAGACAAGACTGGAAGGAGCTGGATGTGGGTCACACCTAAGTCTTTGAGGTAGTCTAGTTTTTCAATAAAGGCTTCAAATGTACCAAATGGTTTGGTTAAGTCTTTTGCAATGGCAGGATCTGAAGTGAAGTCACGCACATGAGCTTCGTAGATAACGGCATCTTCACGAGTCTTGAAGTTGTGAATCTTACCATAAGTCAAGTCTTGAGGTCCTAGTTTGGCTGGATCTACAAAGGCAGCTTTAGCTACTTTATGGGCATCGTCAATCTTGGCATCGTCACTATTCCAAGCAGCGAGGGATTTAGCGTAAGGATCGAGTGCAAGAACAGTTTTCCCTTGACGCTCGATTTGGTATTGATAATAGTATCCAGTGAAATCTTTGATGCCTAATTTGTTTGTGCTATCTAGAGTTTGTTTCCAAGTTCCTCTTTCCCCTTTTTCAAGAGCGACAGTTCCAACTACTTTTTCAGGGTCATTCTTGTCGTAGACAACAACAGAAACCTTGTCAGCACTTGGTGACCAAAGGGTTAAATCAACTTGTTTTCCTTCTTCTTTGAGATCAGCTCCAAGTTTACCATCATAGCTGTAAGCCTCATCTTTCAGGCGCCAGCTTGTTTTGGTAGTGAATTGGCCGGAATTGTAGCTAACAGTATATGGGTGTTTTGTGTCAGAGAAATCTCCGCTGTAGGTCACTTTTTTACCAGCTTCATCTATTGCAACATCGGTGATAGCTACTTTATTTCCTAGGTGATTAGTGATGTTGGAGTGTTTGAGGATATCCTCTTTTTTAGCACCGGCAAGTGTTGAAAAACTACTTTCAATGCTAGAAGTTCCTACGTGTTGGGCACCTGTCATACGGATATCATGGACATAGTATGGATTTGTGTAAATTGATTCGTCATCGTCTTTTAGGAAAATTTGGCTATGATTTTTCAAATCTGTGAATTTATAATCTTCTTTACGGATTTTCACGTCGTCTCCTTGTTTGCTCTCATCTAGTAATAAAAATCCAAATTCTCTTGCGGCTTCATTAAGAGGAATGTCGATATAGCGGCCATATTTGCCTGTAGCCGTAAAGTCTGTTCCGTCAGGCCATTGAGCGCTACTTGGATTTTTCACATCTCCCCAGTACCAGAGAGATTTCTTGTCATAGTTGCCATCTGTGCGGTAGTAGTTGACGCGAACAGTTCCTGCAGGCTGTGGCTCGTAAGAGAAAACCTTGTAATCTTGGTCTAACCAAGCCTCGTTCATTTTTGGAACTAGTTTTTCTATAGATTTATCGCCGGTTAGATTTTTTCCAGCTGTATTGTTGATGAGGAAGCTAATTTTCTTGGCTTCTTCTCCCTTTAATTTGACATCTAGGTAATAGCCGTAGTCATCTTTTTTGGCATCCTTGAAGGACAAGGCTCCGTTTGGCCAATTTTCAGATGGTTTTTCAACATCGTCCCAAGTCCATAGTCCTTGAGCATCCTTGTTTTTTTCAGGAAGTTTTTTGACATGGATACGGAAGTAGTTATCTTCGATGGGCTCTTCTGCCTTAGTTTCAGTCGTTACTGGACTAGTGGAAGTAGTTGTCTCACTTGAACGATCTTGTCCAGTTTGTGGTGCTGGATCGGCTGGGCTTGCAACAGGAGTGGTCGCCTCTGTTGCAGGTTTTTCTTCTTTCTCTAGGGAAGCGCTTGCATTATTAGGTGAAGAAAAATCGCTTTCTTTCTTACCAGTGCTAGTTGCTGTATCAGTAAGAGGCTGGGCAAGGGCAGTAGTAGTTTCACTATTATTTGCGTTAGTGGTTGGTGTACTTTCGTCTGCTGAGATAGTTGGTGTAGCCATGGCAAGCAAGACAAGGCTTGCGCCGATAAGGACAGAACCAGTTCCATTTTTGAGGGAACGGATGCTGTAGACCATTTTTTTCTCAGTTTGAGCTGGTGTTTTTCTCATGATGATTCTCCAATCAATAAATTTCTATACCAGTATAGCATGTAGTAAAACAATATGCAAGCGTTTTCTTTGGTTTGTCAAAGAAATTCTTACTTTTGAGAAGTTTTCCGTATTATTTTATATATCAGTATAAATAATGGAAATAATACTCAATGAAAATCAAAGAGCAAACTAGGAAACTAGCCGCAGGCTGTACTTGAGTACGGCAAGGCGACGTTGACGTGGTTTGAAGAGATTTTCGAAGAGTATAAAAATGTCACATAAGACAAGACGTATTATTAGGAAGATGATGTGTTCCCAGCTATTTTTATTCAGAAATTGATCTCTAATATTTCTTTTAAAAAGCTCATCTAGTGAAACTATAAATAGGAAAAGAAAAAAGTTAGTGTTTTTCAAGTGTTATCTAGTTTCCAAACTATAGTATTTACTGGAAATCGAAAGAAAATATCAGAAAAATTCAGCAAACGTTTTCTTCTTATTTTCTTGACTTTTTTGCTGGTTTGTGCTTGACTTTTACTTGAAATTTGATAGACTATAAACAAATAGGAAAACGTATTCATTTAAAAATGGAGGAATAAGGAATGAATCAAGAAAAACGTTTGCATCGCTTTGTCAAAAAGTGTGGACTCGGTGTGTGTAGTGCTGTTGTTGCGGCCTTTTTATTGAGCGCTCAGGGAGTAGCTTTGGCTACAGAGCAAGGGAATCGTCCAGTTGAGACAGAAAACATCGCTCGTGGAAAACAAGCTAGTCAAAGCTCTACTGCTTATGGAGGAGCTGCTACACGAGCAGTGGATGGTAATGTTGATAGTAACTATGGGCACCATTCTGTAACGCACACAAACTTTGAAGACAATGCTTGGTGGCAAGTTGATCTTGGAAAAACAGAGAATGTTGGAAAAGTTAAACTTTACAATCGTGGAGATGGGAATGTAGCTAATCGTCTTTCCAATTTTGATGTTGTTTTGTTAAATGAAGCAAAACAAGAAGTTGCTCGTCAACACTTTGATAGTTTGAATGGGAAGGCAGAACTTGAAGTTTTCTTCACCGCCAAAGACGCTCGTTATGTAAAAGTGGAGTTGAAAACTAAAAATACTCCATTGAGCTTGGCAGAAGTGGAAGTATTCCGTTCAGCAACAACTCAAGTTGGACAGGACAGAACCGCACCAGTAGTAAATCAAACATCAGCATTGAAAGACTACCTTTTTGGTTTAACTTATAATCCTTTGGATATTTTAACTCGCAAGGGAGAAACCTTAGAAAATCGCTACAACACAAGTGCTAAGGAACAAAATGGAGAGTTTGTCGTTGTAGAAAAAATCAAGAAAACCCTCTCTACAGGCACAGCAGATGTTTCCATCAATGGAAATCAAAATGTCTTCCTAGGTGGCTTGTATAAAGCCAACCAAAATCTGCTAGAAAATCAGCCAGAATTGATTAGTCTTGCCCGTGCAAAGGGGACAGTCAGCGTCGATTTACCTGGTATGATTCAGTCTGACAGCCGAATTGAAGCAGATCCTACAACTAGTGGTATGCAGTCTGCGATGAATACCTTGGTTGAAAGATGGACAAAGAATTACTCATCTAGCCATTCCGTTCCTGCCCGTGTTCAGTATGAATCAACTACAGCCTATAGCATGAACCAATTGAAAGCAAAATTTGGTGCAGACTTTGAAAAAGCAGGCGCACCGCTTAAGATTGACTTTGAGGCTGTGCAAAAGGGTGAAAAGCAAATTGAAGTTGTAAACTTTAAACAAATTTACTATACAGCGACATTTGATGCACCGACCAATCCAGCAGCTGTATTTGACAAGAGTGTGACACCTGAAGATTTAAAACAAAGAGGCGTTGATTCACAAACTCCACCTGTATATGTATCAAACGTTTCTTACGGACGTCAAATCTATGTTAAGTTTGAGTCAACAAGTAAGTCTACTGAATTAAAAGCAGCTATTAATGCGGTTATCAAAGGTGCAACAATTGCTCCAAATTCTGAATGGAGCCGTCTATTGAAGAATACTTCTGTAACAGCAGTAATTGTAGGAGGTAATGCTAGCGGTGCCGCCAAAGTTGTCACAGGAACAGTCGAAAACTTGAAGGAACTCATCAGAGAAGGAGCCAACTTTAGCGCTCAAAGTCCAGCTGTGCCAATCTCATATAAGACTGCCTTCCTAAAAGATAATGCCCAAGCAACTTTACAAAATAGTACAGACTATATCGAAACGAAGGTTACTTCTTACAAAAATGGCTTCTTGAAACTTCATCATAAGGGTGCTTATGTTGCGCGTTACTACATTTATTGGGATGAAATTACATATGATGAACAAGGAAATCCAGAAATCCGTTCACGTCAATGGGAAGATAACGGAAAAAACAGAACTTCAGGCTTCCAAACAGAGATTCAATTTAGAGGAAATGTCCGTAATCTTCGTATCAAGGTTCAAGAAAAGACAGGTCTTGTATGGGAACCATGGCGTACAGTTTACAACCGCACAGACTTACCACTAGTACAACAGCGTACAATTACACATTGGGGAACAACTCTAAACCCTAAAGTTGATGAAAAAATTGTGAATGAGTAACGATTTGATTTACTTGATTCGATAGTAAACAGTGAAGAGGAGGAACTTCGATTCCTCCTCTTTTATGATTGACTTTTGAGAGAATGAAAAGATGAAAAGAGGAACTTCTATAGTAGCTTGAAACTAGAATAGTACGTTGTTGCTATTAAAACATTTCTAGAAATTAAGTTGACTTTCCCAATAGATTTGTTCATGTCTTATTTCAATTCAATATAAAACTAACTTCCAGTTTTCCACAACCTAGCTTTTAGTAAGAGAAAAACGCGTTTTTACAGATATCAGGAGCTTTGTCGAGTAGTGGGCAATCCGTGTAATCAGATTTGACGGATGTTGGATGCATGATGCGATTGCGCTTGATTTCCTTTGAAATCTTTGACGGGCCTTTTCCCATATTCTCAACGATGGAACGGAAAAGTCTCATACTTAATTCCACTATAAAAATCCGTTTTAGACTAATTTCCACTTTGGTCAGGCAAATGGAAGTTACTTTGAGAAGTTAGCAAGAGCTAAAATTAACAAAAAAAGAAAAATATCTTGACAAGCAAGGGAAAATTTTGTTACAATAATAGACGGTACTTTTTACTTTTGGTCTCTCAAAAGTGTACAGGGACGTGCTGACAAATGTTGCAAAAGTACACACAGATGATAGCTGTCACCAAGTGTATCATCACCAAAAATAAAAAAACACAGGAGAATGTAGATGCCTACAATTAACCAATTGGTTCGCAAACCGCGTAAATCAAAAGTAGAAAAATCTAAATCACCAGCTTTGAACGTTGGTTACAACAGTCATAAAAAAGTTCAAACAAACGTTTCTTCACCACAAAAACGTGGTGTTGCAACTCGTGTTGGAACAATGACACCTAAAAAACCTAACTCAGCCCTTCGTAAATTCGCTCGTGTACGTTTGAGCAACCTTATCGAAGTTACTGCCTACATCCCAGGTATCGGACACAACTTGCAAGAGCACAGCGTGGTTCTTCTTCGTGGTGGACGTGTAAAAGACCTTCCAGGGGTACGTTACCATATCGTCCGTGGTGCACTTGATACTGCAGGTGTTAACGATCGTAAACAAGGCCGTTCTAAATACGGTACTAAACGTCCAAAAGCATAAGGAAAGGGGATAAAGAGAAATGAGTCGTAAAAATAGAGCTCCAAAACGTGACGTATTGCCAGATCCGCTTTACAATTCACAACTAGTTACTCGTCTTATCAACCGCGTTATGCTTGACGGTAAACGTGGTACAGCTGCTTCAATCGTTTACGGTGCTTTTGAGCAAATCAAAGAAGCTACTGGCAACGATGCACTTGAAGTATTTGAAACAGCTATGGAAAACATCATGCCTGTACTTGAAGTACGTGCACGTCGTGTTGGTGGTTCTAACTACCAAGTCCCAGTTGAAGTTCGTCCAGAACGTCGTACAACACTTGGACTTCGTTGGTTGGTAACAATCGCTCGTCTTCGTGGTGAACACACAATGCAAGACCGTCTTGCAAAAGAAATCTTGGATGCTGCTAACAACACTGGTGCAGCTGTTAAGAAACGTGAAGACACTCACCGTATGGCTGAAGCTAACCGTGCATTCGCACACTTCCGTTGGTAAGATTAAGATACTAAGGGCGTTAAAAAAGCGACTGAAAATTAGGAAGCTTGACGAAGAATCGAAGATTCTAGGAGAGCTTATCTATTTTCCGAGCTTTTAGCCCGGGTTCAAATTAGCTAAATCGATTAGTATTAGCTATAACTCAACTTACCAGCTCGTAAGTTGAAACCAACAATAGCATGAAAACATTGAGAACGGGTAGGTCCTGCCTATCCGTTTTTATTAAAATCGTGTTATAATAGAATAGAAATCAAAAATAAATAGGAGAAACAAACCTCATGGCACGCGAATTTTCACTTGAAAAAACTCGTAATATCGGTATCATGGCTCACGTCGATGCCGGTAAAACAACAACTACTGAGCGTATTCTTTACTACACTGGTAAAATCCACAAAATCGGTGAAACTCACGAAGGTGCGTCACAAATGGACTGGATGGAGCAAGAGCAAGAGCGTGGTATCACTATCACATCTGCTGCGACAACAGCTCAATGGAACAACCACCGCGTAAACATCATCGACACACCAGGACACGTGGACTTCACTATCGAAGTACAACGTTCTCTTCGTGTATTGGACGGTGCGGTTACAGTTCTTGACTCACAATCAGGTGTTGAGCCTCAAACTGAAACAGTTTGGCGTCAAGCAACTGAGTATGGAGTTCCACGTATCGTATTTGCCAACAAAATGGACAAAATCGGTGCTGACTTCCTTTACTCTGTAAGCACACTTCACGATCGTCTTCAAGCAAATGCCCACCCAATCCAATTGCCAATCGGTTCTGAAGATGACTTCCGTGGTATCATCGACTTAATCAAGATGAAAGCTGAAATCTATACTAACGACCTTGGTACAGATATCCTTGAAGAAGACATCCCAGCTGAATACCTTGACCAAGCTCAAGAATACCGTGAAAAATTGATTGAAGCAGTTGCTGAAACTGACGAAGAATTGATGATGAAATACCTCGAAGGTGAAGAAATCACTAACGAAGAATTGAAAGCTGGTATCCGTAAAGCGACTATCAACGTTGAATTCTTCCCAGTATTGTGTGGTTCAGCCTTCAAAAACAAAGGTGTTCAATTGATGCTTGATGCGGTTATCGACTACCTTCCAAGCCCACTTGACATCCCAGCAATCAAAGGTATTAACCCAGATACAGACGCTGAAGAAACTCGTCCAGCATCTGATGAAGAGCCATTTGCAGCTCTTGCCTTCAAGATCATGACTGACCCATTCGTAGGTCGTTTGACATTCTTCCGTGTTTACTCAGGTGTTCTTCAATCAGGTTCATACGTATTGAACACTTCCAAAGGTAAACGTGAACGTATCGGACGTATCCTTCAAATGCACGCCAACAGCCGTCAAGAAATCGACACTGTTTACTCAGGTGATATCGCTGCTGCCGTTGGTTTGAAAGATACTACAACTGGTGACTCATTGACAGATGAAAAAGCTAAAATCATCCTTGAGTCAATCAACGTTCCAGAACCAGTTATCCAATTGATGGTTGAGCCAAAATCTAAAGCTGACCAAGACAAGATGGGTATCGCCCTTCAAAAATTGGCTGAAGAAGATCCAACATTCCGCGTTGAAACAAACGTTGAAACTGGTGAAACAGTTATCTCTGGTATGGGTGAGCTTCACCTTGATGTCCTTGTTGATCGTATGCGTCGTGAGTTCAAAGTTGAAGCAAACGTAGGTGCTCCTCAAGTATCTTACCGTGAAACATTCCGCGCTTCTACTCAAGCTCGTGGATTCTTCAAACGTCAGTCTGGTGGTAAAGGTCAATTTGGTGATGTATGGATTGAATTTACTCCAAACGAAGAAGGTAAAGGATTCGAATTCGAAAACGCAATCGTCGGTGGTGTGGTTCCTCGTGAATTTATCCCAGCGGTTGAAAAAGGTTTGGTAGAATCTATGGCTAACGGTGTTCTTGCAGGTTACCCAATGGTTGACGTTAAAGCTAAACTTTACGATGGTTCATACCACGATGTCGACTCATCTGAAACTGCCTTCAAGATCGCGGCTTCACTTGCTCTGAAAGAAGCTGCTAAATCAGCACAACCAGCTATCCTTGAACCAATGATGCTTGTAACAATCACTGTTCCAGAAGAAAACCTTGGTGATGTTATGGGTCACGTAACTGCTCGTCGTGGACGTGTAGATGGTATGGAAGCACACGGTAACAGCCAAATCGTTCGTGCTTACGTTCCACTTGCTGAAATGTTCGGTTACGCAACAGTTCTTCGTTCTGCATCTCAAGGACGTGGTACATTCATGATGGTATTTGACCACTACGAAGATGTACCTAAGTCAGTACAAGAAGAAATCATTAAGAAAAACAAAGGTGAAGACTAATCAGTCCTCGCTCTAGAAGGAAGTCACTTAGTGGCTTCCTTTTGTCTTTAGAAAATACCTCTAAATATGGTAAAATAGTAGGAGAATAATGTGAGGAAAATGAATGTCAAACAGTTTTGAAATTTTGATGAATCAATTGGGGATGCCTGCTGAAATGAGACAGGCTCCTGCTTTATCACAGGCTGATATTGAGCGAGTTGTAGTTCATAAAATTAGTAAGGTATGGGAGTTTCATTTCATATTTTCTAATATTTTACCGATTGAAATCTTTTTAGAATTAAAGAAAGGTTTAAGCGAAGAATTTTCTAAGACAGGCAATAAAGCTGTTTTTGAGATCAAGGCTCTGTCTCAAGAATTTTCAAATCAGCTCTTGCAGGCCTATTATAGAGAAGCTTTTTCTGAAGGGCCATGTGCTAGTCAAGGTTTTAAATCTCTTTATCAGAATTTGCAAGTTCGTGCTGAGGGCAATCAACTCTTTATTGAGGGTTCAGAGGCGATTGATAAGGAACATTTTAAGAAGAATCATCTTCCTAATTTAGCGAAACAACTTGAACAATTTGGCTTTCCAACTTTTAATTGTCAAGTAGAGAAAAATGATGTGCTGACCCAAGAGCAAGAGGAAGCCTTTCATGCTGAAAATGAGCAGATTGTTCAAGCTGCCAATGAGGAAGCGCTTCGTGCTATGGAACAACTGGAACAGATGGCACCACCTCCAGCTGAAGAGAAACCAGCCTTTGATTTTCAAGCCAAAAAAGCTGCAGCTAAACCCAAGCTGGATAAGGCGGAGATTACTCCTATGATCGAAGTGACGACGGAGGAAAATCGTTTGGTATTTGAAGGGGTTGTTTTTGATGTGGAGCAAAAAGTGACCAGAACAGGGCGTGTTTTGATCAACTTTAAAATGACGGACTACACTTCAAGTTTTTCTATGCAAAAGTGGGTTAAAAATGAGGAAGAAGCTCAAAAGTTTGATCTCATCAAGAAGAATTCTTGGCTCCGAGTGCGTGGGAATGTGGAGATGAATAACTTCACACGAGATTTGACGATGAACGTACAGGATGTGCAGGAAGTTGTTCACTATGAGCGGAAGGATTTGATGCCAGAAGGTGAGCGTCGGGTTGAGTTTCATGCTCATACTAACATGTCGACTATGGATGCTTTGCCAGAGGTAGAAGAAATCGTTGCAACAGCTGCTAAGTGGGGACACAAGGCGGTTGCCATCACGGATCATGGAAATGTCCAGTCCTTCCCACATGGCTATAAGGCGGCTAAGAAAGCGGGAATCCAGCTGATCTATGGGATGGAAGCCAATATCGTGGAGGACCGTGTCCCTATCGTCTATAACGAAGTGGAGATGGACTTGTCAGAAGCGACCTATGTGGTCTTTGACGTGGAAACGACGGGACTTTCAGCTATCTATAATGATTTGATTCAGGTTGCGGCCTCTAAGATGTACAAGGGGAATGTCATTGCTGAATTTGATGAATTTATTAATCCTGGACATCCCTTGTCAGCGTTTACTACTGAGTTGACTGGAATTACAGATGACCATGTCAAAAATGCTAAACCACTGGAACAAGTGTTACAGGAATTTCAAGAATTTTGCAAGGATACGGTCCTAGTCGCCCACAATGCGACCTTTGACGTTGGCTTTATGAATGCCAATTATGAGCGTCATGGTCTGCCAAAGATTAGTCAGCCAGTGATTGATACGCTGGAGTTTGCTCGAAACCTCTATCCTGAGTACAAACGTCATGGTTTGGGGCCTTTGACTAAGCGTTTTGGTGTGGCTTTGGAACATCACCACATGGCCAACTACGATGCGGAAGCTACTGGTCGTCTGCTTTTCATCTTTATCAAAGAGGTGGCAGAAAAACATGGTGTGACCGACTTGGATAGACTAAACATTGATTTGATTAGTCCAGATTCTTATAAAAAAGCTCGGATTAAACATGCGACCATTTATGTCAAGAATCAAGTAGGGCTAAAAAATATCTTTAAGCTGGTTTCCTTGTCTAATACCAAGTACTTTGAAGGGGTACCACGGATTCCGAGAACGGTTCTAGATGCCCATCGGGAGGGCTTGATTTTAGGATCAGCTTGTGCAGAAGGCGAAGTTTTTGATGCAGTCGTTTCCCAAGGTGTGGATGCGGCGGTTGAGTTGGCTAAGTATTATGACTTTATCGAGGTTATGCCACCTGCTATTTATGCTCCCTTGATTGCCAAGGAGCAGGTCAAGGATATGGAGGAACTCCAGACCATTATCAAGAGTTTGATAGAGGTTGGAGACCGCCTTGGCAAGCCTGTTCTGGCTACGGGAAATGTCCACTATATCGAACCGGAAGAAGAGATTTATCGTGAAATTATCGTCCGTAGTTTGGGACAGGGGGCTATGATTAACCGAACCATTGGTCATGGTGAACATGCCCAACCCGCTCCTCTTCCCAAGGCTCATTTTCGAACGACTAATGAGATGTTGGATGAATTTGCCTTCTTGGGAGAGGAACTGGCTCGTAAACTGGTTATTGAAAATCCCAATGCCTTAGCAGAAATCTTTGAACCTGTTGAGGTCGTTAAGGGTGACTTGTACACGCCTTTCATCAACAAGGCTGAAGAAACAGTTGCCGAATTAACCTATAAGAAGGCCTTTGAGATTTATGGAAATCCGTTGCCAGATATTGTTGATTTGCGGATTGAAAAAGAACTAACCTCTATTTTGGGGAATGGATTTGCCGTGATTTATCTAGCCTCGCAGATGCTGGTGCAACGTTCCAATGAACGGGGTTACTTGGTTGGTTCCCGTGGATCTGTTGGTTCCAGTTTCGTTGCGACTATGATTGGGATTACGGAGGTTAATCCTCTCTCTCCTCACTATGTCTGTGGTCAGTGTCAGTATAGTGAGTTTATCACCGATGGATCTTACGGTTCAGGTTTTGATATGCCCAATAAGGACTGTCCAAACTGTGGTCACAAACTCAGCAAAAATGGGCAAGATATTCCTTTCGAGACCTTCCTTGGTTTTGATGGGGATAAGGTTCCTGATATTGACTTGAACTTTTCGGGAGAAGACCAGCCTAGCGCCCACTTGGATGTGCGTGATATCTTTGGTGAGGAATATGCCTTCCGTGCAGGAACGGTTGGTACGGTGGCTGCCAAGACTGCCTATGGCTTTGTAAAGGGCTATGAGCGAGATTATGGCAAGTTTTATCGTGACGCAGAGGTAGAACGCCTCGCTCAAGGTGCCGCTGGTGTCAAGCGGACAACAGGACAACACCCGGGGGGAATCGTTGTTATTCCTAACTACATGGATGTCTATGATTTTACGCCTGTCCAGTATCCAGCAGATGATGTGACGGCTGAATGGCAGACCACTCACTTTAACTTCCACGATATCGATGAGAATGTCCTCAAGCTAGATGTTCTAGGACATGATGATCCGACCATGATTCGGAAACTTCAGGATTTGTCTGGGATTGACCCTAATGAAATTCCTATGGATGACGAAGGCGTGATGGCACTCTTTTCTGGGACTGATGTGCTAGGAGTAACACCTGAGCAAATCGGAACGCCTACGGGTATGCTGGGGATTCCAGAGTTTGGAACCAACTTTGTCCGAGGCATGGTAGATGAAACCCATCCGACGACTTTTGCGGAGTTGCTTCAGCTCTCAGGTCTATCCCATGGTACAGATGTCTGGTTGGGAAATGCCCAAGATTTGATTAAGCAAGGAATAGCAGACCTATCGACTGTTATTGGTTGTCGGGACGACATCATGGTTTACCTCATGCATGCTGGTCTCGAACCTAAGATGGCCTTTACCATCATGGAACGGGTACGTAAGGGATTGTGGCTCAAGATTTCCGAAGAGGAACGCAATGGCTACATCGAAGCCATGAAGGCTAATAAGGTACCAGAGTGGTATATCGAATCCTGTGGGAAAATTAAGTACATGTTCCCTAAAGCCCATGCTGCAGCCTACGTTATGATGGCCTTGCGCGTAGCTTACTTCAAGGTTCATCATCCCATTTATTACTACTGTGCTTATTTCTCAATCCGTGCTAAGGCTTTTGATATCAAGACCATGGGGGCGGGCTTGGAGGCTATCAAGCGCAGAATGGAAGAAATCTCTGAAAAACGGAAGAACAATGAAGCCTCTAATGTAGAAATTGATCTTTATACAACTCTTGAGATTGTCAATGAGATGTGGGAGCGTGGCTTTAAGTTTGGCAAACTCGATCTCTACCGCAGTGATGCGACTGAATTCCTCATCGATGGAGACACCCTCATCCCGCCATTTGTAGCAATGGATGGTCTGGGAGAGAACGTTGCTAAGCAGTTGGTGCGAGCGCGTGAAGAGGGAGAATTCCTCTCTAAAACAGAACTACGCAAGCGTGGTGGACTCTCATCAACCTTGGTTGAAAAGATGGATGAGATGGGGATTCTTGGAAATATGCCAGAGGATAACCAGCTCAGCTTGTTTGATGATTTGTTTTAATAGTTTGAAATGTCTTGTGTAGGTTTGAGGTTGTATCATGATGGAAAAGAAAAAAAGAGCAACACCCTGGAAACCAGGGAAAGTTATTTCCATACGTTTGCGAAATGGCGTTTATGTATTAGCACAAATGGTGCGTGATCCCTATCTGGTATTTTTCAACCATTTTAATGAGGAAAATAACTGGAAGGGAGTGACCTTGAAAGATGAAGATATCCTCTTTTGTAAGGCTGTTACTCGCCAGTTTCTACGCTATAGTCCTGTAGCGATTGTCAAAGAAGTTACCCCCCTGTTAAATTATGAACTGCCTAAAGAATGGATTTATAGCCATATTGGAGGGCATCCTATTACTGTTTCGGTAAAGGGAAGGGAGCGCCAACTTGCTGGTTTTGGTAGACGTTGTTCTTTGGTCCTGGCGGATAAAGACAGTGGACTACCAGAAGATAATCCACTTATGGGACTCTTCCAAACCTATATCATATCAGATATCAAAGAACAGGATTGGGATCGGGTAGGTCAGGCTGAACTTATGTCTATTGAAGTATTTCCAACACTCAACGAACGTCTCTATCTTTGCTTTCTTTATGGGAAAAATATAAATCCAGAACAAGATATCTCTTTAGGAAAGCCTCTGCCTGATGACTATGAAACCTATATAGATATCCTCACAAATAGTCCAGAGGCACGACGCCTCTACCTAGGAGAGCATGAAGAATAAGAAAGGACATTTCATGAAACTAAGAATTTTTGCGGAAGACAAACCAGCTGAAAAAGTCTTTGAGTATCAATTAGACCTTGCTGATCAGACAATTCTTCTATCAACAGCACTTTTGTCAGGTGTCATTGCTTTAGCAGGATTATTCTCTGCTGTGAAAGAAAAATAAAAATAGAAAAGAGAAAATTACATGGTTTTACCAAATTTTAAAGAAAATCTAGAAAAATATGCGAAATTGTTGGTTGCGAACGGAATTAACGTGCAACCTGGTCACACTTTGGCTCTCTCTATTGATGTGGAGCAACGTGAATTGGCACATCTAATCGTGAAAGAAGCTTATGCCTTGGGTGCGCATGAGGTCATCGTTCAGTGGACAGATGATGTGATTAACCGTGAGAAATTCCTCCATGCCCCGATGGAGCGTTTGGACAATGTGCCAGAATACAAGATTGCTGAGATGAACTATCTCTTGGAGAACAAGGCTAGCCGTCTTGGAGTTCGTTCATCTGATCCAGGTGCCTTGAACGGAGTGGACGCTGACAAGCTTTCAGCTTCTGCTAAAGCTATGGGACTTGCCATGAAGCCAATGCGAATCGCAACTCAATCTAACAAGGTTAGCTGGACTGTAGCAGCCGCTGCTGGACTTGAGTGGGCCAAGAAAGTCTTTCCAAATGCTGCGAGCGACGAAGAAGCAGTCGATCTCCTTTGGGACCAAATCTTCAAAACTTGCCGTGTTTACGAAGCAGATCCCGTTAAGGCTTGGGAGGAACATGCAGCTGTCTTAAAGAGCAAGGCCGATATGCTCAATAAAGAGCAATTTTCAGCCCTTCACTACACAGCGCCAGGGACAGATTTGACCCTTGGCTTGCCGAAGAACCACGTTTGGGAATCAGCTGGTGCTGTTAATGCACAGGGCGAAGAATTCTTGCCAAATATGCCGACAGAAGAGGTCTTCACAGCGCCTGACTTCCGTCGTGCAGATGGTTATGTCACTTCTACAAAACCGCTTAGCTACAACGGAAATATCATTGAAGGCATTAAGGTGACCTTTAAGGATGGACAAATCGTAGATATCACTGCTGAGAAGGGTGATCAGGTTATGAAAGACCTTGTCTTTGAAAATGCGGGTGCGCGTGCCTTGGGTGAATGTGCCTTGGTACCAGATCCAAGTCCAATTTCTCAGTCAGGCATTACCTTCTTTAACACCCTTTTCGATGAAAATGCGTCAAACCACTTGGCTATCGGTGCAGCCTATGCGACTAGCGTTGTTGATGGAGCGGAGATGAGCGAAGAGGAGCTTGAAGCTGCAGGGCTTAACCGTTCAGATGTTCACGTAGACTTTATGATTGGTTCTAACCAAATGGATATCGATGGTATTCGTGAGGATGGAACGCGAGTACCTCTTTTCCGTAATGGGAATTGGGCAAATTAAGGAGATAATATGTTAGGAAGTATGTTCGTTGGTCTCCTAGTGGGATTTTTAGCAGGTACTCTGACCAATCGTGGAGAGCGAATGGGATGTTTTGGAAAAATGTTTCTCGGTTGGATCGGAGCCTTTCTAGGTCACTTGCTCTTTGGAACTTGGGGGCCAGTTTTATCAGGAACAGCTATTATCCCAGCTGTTTTAGGTTCCATGATTGTCTTAGCAATTTTCTGGAGACGAGGAAGTTAATTTCTTAAATCTGATACTCAATGAAAATCAAAGAGCAAACTAGGAAACTAGCCGCAGGTTGCTCAAAGCACTGCTTTGCGGTTGTAGATAGAACTGACGAAGTCAGTAACATATATACGGCAAGGCGACGTTGACGCGGTTTGAAGAGATTTTTGAAGAGTATGAAACGAAAAGGAGGTAGGTCATTGTACTAGCCTCCTTTTGATATGATATAATAGTTCTATGAGATTAGATAAATTTTTAGTTGCCTGTGCGGTGGGAAGTCGGACTGAGGTCAAAAACTTGCTCAAGGCTGGGCGCGTGACTGTAAATGGTAAAAAAGAAAAATCAGCTAAATTGCAGATTGATGAAGAAAGAGATGAGATTCGCTTTGATGGGCAAGTGTTGGAGTATGAGGAGTTTGTCTACTATATGATGAACAAGCCCCAAGGAGTTATCTCAGCGACTGAGGATCCCAAGCACAGAACCGTTCTGGACTTGTTGGATGATATTGCTCGGAGCAAGGAAGTTTTCCCAGTAGGGCGCTTGGATATCGATACGCATGGACTCCTGCTCCTGACCAATGACGGTCAGCTTGCCCATGCTCTTCTTTCACCCAAGCGTCATGTGGATAAGACCTATCTGGCTCAGGTCAAGGGAATTATGACACAAGAAGATGTGGAGATATTTGCCAAGGGTATTCCTCTCAAAGACTTTACTTGTCAACCCGCTAGACTGGAGATTCTTTCCACAGATGCAGAAAAGAATCAGAGCCAAATCCGTGTGACTATTGCAGAAGGAAAGTTTCATCAGGTCAAGCGTATGGTGGGCTACTGTGGCAAGGAAGTGGTGGACTTGCAACGATTGACTATGGGAACTTTAGTATTAGATGAGAACCTGGAACGAGGGGAATGGCGTCGCTTGACCAAGGAAGACTTAGAAATTCTCCTTGCTAGTATTGCTTAATTTGATTTATATTTGAAAAAGGTGAGGAAGAATGTCCTTGCCTTTTATGTTTTTTAGTTGCTTCCTTTGTGAAAAGAGTTATAATAGACTGTAGAATAAAAGGAGGAATCTATGAACGCGATTCAAGAATCATTTACTGATAAACTATTTGCCAACTATGAAGCAAATGTAAAATACCAAGCGATTGAAAATGCTGCTAGCCACAACGGAATTTTTGCAGCTCTGGAACGTCGCCAAAGCCATGTAGACAACACACCTGTTTTCTCATTGGATTTAACCAAGGACAAGGTCACTAACCAGAAAGCGTCTGGTCGTTGCTGGATGTTTGCGGCTCTCAACACTTTTCGCCACAAACTCATCTCGCAATACAAATTGGAGAACTTTGAGTTGTCACAAGCCCACACTTTCTTCTGGGACAAGTATGAGAAATCAAACTGGTTCTTGGAGCAAGTCATTGCGACTGCAGACCAAGAATTGACGAGCCGTAAGGTTAGCTTCTTACTCCAAATACCACAACAAGATGGTGGTCAATGGGATATGGTCGTTTCCCTCTTTGAAAAATACGGTGTCGTGCCTAAGTCAGTTTATCCTGAGTCTGTTTCATCTAGTAGCAGCCGTGAGCTAAATGCAATCCTTAACAAATTGCTGCGCCAAGATGCTCAAATCTTGCGTGACTTACTAGCTTCTGGCGCAGACCAAGCGACTGTTCAAGCTAAGAAAGAAGACCTCTTGCAAGAGATCTTTAACTTCCTTGCCATGTCACTAGGACTACCACCACGTAAATTTGACTTTGCTTATCGTGATAAGGATAATAACTACCAAAGCGAAAAAGGTATTACTCCACAGGAATTTTACAAGAAATATGTCAATCTTCCTTTAGAAGACTACGTTTCTGTTATCAATGCTCCAACTGCTGATAAACCATACGGTAAATCTTACACAGTTGAGATGTTGGGAAATGTCGTTGGTAGCCGTGCAGTTCGCTACATCAACGTTCCAATGGAGCGCTTGAAAGAATTGGCGATTGCCCAAATGCAAGCAGGTGAGACTGTTTGGTTTGGTTCTGATGTTGGCCAGCTCAGCAACCGTAAAGCTGGAATCCTTGCGACAGATGTTTATGACTTTGAATCAAGCATGGACATTAAACTTACTCAAGACAAGGCTGGACGTTTGGATTACAGCGAAAGCTTGATGACTCACGCCATGGTCTTGACAGGTGTTGATTTGGATGAAAATGGCAAGTCAATCAAGTGGAAGGTTGAAAACTCATGGGGAGACAAGGTTGGTACCGATGGTTACTTTGTTGCCTCAGACGCTTGGATGGACGAATACACATACCAAATCGTTGTTCGTAAGGAATTGCTGACAGCAGAAGAACAAGCTGCCTATGGAGCAGAACCAATCGTACTTGCACCTTGGGATCCAATGGGAGCCTTGGCAGAATAATACTCTTCGAAAATCAAATTCAAACCACGTCAGCTTCGCCTTGCCGTACTCAAGTACAGCCTGCGGCTCGCTTCCTAGTTTGCTCTTTGATTTTCATTGAGTATAAAAGCCTAGAAAAAAGGAATCAGATTTTAGAACCTGGTTCCTTTTTAGTTGCTTGATTACATGATGTGAAGAACATGTGCCACAATACCCACTGCGAAGAGGGCAAGGATAATAGTGATTGGAGATACTTTTTTCTTAAGTAAGTACATGCAAAGTAAAGTAAGGAGTAGTCCTGATAATCCAGGAATCAACATATCCAAGTTTTGTTGGAAAGTAGTAACTTTTTCAGGAGTTTGAGACAATCCTTGTCCTACTTGTGCGAATGCTTCTTGGATACCTTTAGACCCTTCTGGCAATTTATCCCAATGGATATAAGCCTTTTCATCTAGTTGAACTTTAGAAACATCGAAAGCAAATTTAATATTTACCCAACGTTGAACAAGGACAGCAAGAATGAACATCCCAAGGATAGAAGCTCCTTTAGTGATATCTTGAAGGATACCACCAGACATATCTTTGGTGATTTCTGATCCAGCCTTATATCCAATCTCTTGAACATACCACAAGAATGACATACGAATCAAGTTCCATGCAACAAAGAAGAGGAGTGGACCCAAGATATTGCCAGTAAGGGCAAGTGAAGCACCGAGAGATCCAAGGATTGGGCGTACTGTAAACCAGAATACTGGGTCACCGATACCAGCAAGAGGTCCCATCATACCGATTTTAACCCCTTGGATAGCAGCGTCATCGATTTCCACACCGTTAGCACGTTCTTCTTCAAGCGCAAGAGTAACCCCCATGACTGGAGCAGCTACGTATGGATGAGTGTTGAAGAACTCAAGGTGACGCTCAAGAGCAGCGATTTGATCTTCTTTTTTAGTATAGAGTTTTTTGATAGCTGGAATGAGTGTATAAGCCCAGCCCAAGTTTTGCATCCGTTCAAAGTTCCAAGACCCTTGTAAGAAGGTTGAACGCCACCAAACTTTTTTACGATCTGATTTAGTTAATTGAAGTTTTTCAGTCATGATGTTTTCAGTCCTTTCTTATCTTAGTAGTCTTCTAGGATATCGCCGATTGGGTCGTTAGAAGTTGCGGCTCCTCCGCCACCATTTCCACCAGTTTTAGAAAGGTGAAGGTATATAAGAGCGATAGCAACACCGATAGCACCGAATCCGATTAGAGTAATATCTGACACAGCAGCGAGAACGAAACCAAGAGCGAAGAATGGCCATACTTCACGAGTTGCCATCATGTTGATAACCATGGCGTAACCAACGGCAACGACCATACCACCACCGATAGCCATACCATCTTTGAGCCAGTCTGGCATGGCACTAAGGATACTTTGTACAGTTTCAGTTGGTACCATAAGGAGAAGAGCTGCAGGAAGCGCGATACGAAGTCCTTGGAAAAGTAGCGCAATGAAATGCGCACGCTCCACAGCGCCGAAGTCACCTTTTTTAGCGGCAGCATCTGCAGTATGAACCAAACCAACTGAAATTGTACGAACAATCATTGTCAAGAAAAGTCCAGCTACGGCAAGAGGGATAGCAACCGCTTGGGCAACACCGATACCAGTCTTGGTAAAGTCACCACCAAGAACCATGATAATGGCAGCAGCGACAGAAGCAAGTGCAGCATCAGGAGCGATAGCAGCACCGATATTTGACCAACCAAGGGCAATCATTTGAAGCGATCCACCGAGGATAATCCCTGCTTCCAAGTGACCTGTTACAAGCCCAATAAGGGTACAGGCTACAAGTGGTTGGTGAAATTGGAACTGGTCGAGGATGCCTTCAAGACCTGCAAAGAAGGCTACAACGACTACTAAAACCATAGAAATAATAGACATGTTTAAAATCCTTTCATAAATAATGGCTTATTTGACATTGGCTTTGTTAATCAAGTCAAACAAATCTTTTTTAGAATCATTCGGTACTTTACGGACATCAAATTCAACACCCAAGTCACGCATTTTTTCAAATGTAGCAACATCTTCTTTGTCCATCGACAAAACGGTATTGACCAATGTTTTACCTGTTGAGTGAGCCATAGAACCAACGTTAAGAGTCTTGATTGGCACGCCGCCTTCGATGGCACGAAGGGCATCTTGAGGTGTTTCAAACAAGATAAGGGCATGTGTTTCTCCAAAACGTGGGTCTTTTGAAATCTCAATCAGTTTTTGAATTGGAACCACGTTAGCCTTGACATTACCTGGAGCTGCTTGTTTAATCAATTCTTTACGAAGGTCGTCTTTAGCCACGTTATCTGAAGCAACGATGATACGATTTGCTTTTGAATCTGGAGTCCAAGCAGTTGCAACCTGACCGTGAAGTAGACGTGTGTCAAGACGGGCAAGATTGATTTTCAATTTACCGTCTCCGATAACAGTTCCTTCTGGGATAGCAGCTTGGGCAACTGGAGCAGCTGCAGCGCTTGCAACTTCTTCAACTGGATTTAGCTCTTCTGGAAGAGCTTTGATGCCATCTTTGGCTTCTTTAATGATATTAGCAGCGACTTTTTCTACACCTGCAGCAGCGTCCATGAGGCGCTCTGTGTAGGCTTGAATCAACATCGGTAAGTTAAGTCCTGTGATGATGGCAAACTTACGCTCAGGATTTTCTCCCATCACGCGACTAGCTTGGTTAAATGGAGAACCACTCCAAAGGTCAGCCAAAACTAGAACCTCATCTTCTGCGTCAAATGCAGCAACAGCGTTATTAAACTTAGCGTATAGATCATCAGGACCTTCATTTGGCATAAAGGTCACAACTTGAACCTTTTCTTGTTCACCAAAGATCATAGATCCTGACTGATGAATACCCGCAGCAAATTCGCCGTGGCTCGCAATAATGATTCCGATACTCATTATTGTCATTCCTCCTTTTTTGTTTTAGTTTTCATTTAAGAAAACTTTAAGACTGTTTAAGTATAAACCGTTTTCATGTAAAAAGCAACTATTTATCATAAAAAATTAAAAAAACTTTTACTTTTGGATGTTGATATATTGAGTTTTTTGAGGAGTAATATTGAATCCACATTTAAAAATTTAATATAAAAAAGTTGAAAGAAGCTTCCAACTTTTAAAATAGGTTTCTATTAGATTAGTGGGTGAAGTCGAGTACCATACGTCCTTGGATTTGACCTTTTTCCATTTCGTCGAAAATGGCTACGGCATCTTCTATTGGACGTTTTTGAACAACTGGAACTACTAAACCTTCTGCACCGAATTGGAAGGCTTCTTCCAAGTCTTTACGAGTTCCTACAAGAGAACCGATGACTTGGATTCCATCTAGAACGGTTTTTACGATGCTAAGTTCCATCATTTCAGAAGGAAGACCAACAGCGACTACGCGACCACCAGCACGAACTGAGTCAACAGCCTGATTGAAGGCAACTTTAGACACAGCAGTTACGACAGCTGAGTGAGCACCTCCATCAGTTTTTTCCTTGATAAGTCCAGGTACATCTTCAACTTCGAGGCCGTTAATAACAATGTCAGCGCCTACTTCTTTTGCAAGGGCAAGTTTGTCATTGTTGATATCAACTGCGATAACATGAGCATTGAATACTTTTTTAGCATATTGAACAGCTAGGTTACCAAGTCCACCAGCACCGTAAAGAACAACCCATTGGCCTGGTTCAACTTTGGCTTCTTTAATAGCTTTATAGGTTGTTACACCAGCACATGTGATAGAAGAAGCTTGGGCTGGATCAAGTCCGTCAGGAACTTTAACAGCATAGTCAGCAGTTACGATACATTGTTCAGCCATACCACCGTCTACTGAGTAGCCAGCATTTTTCACTGTACGGCAAAGGGTTTCGCGACCAGTTGTACAGTATTCGCAAGTGCCACATCCTTCAAAGAACCAAGCAACGCTGACGCGGTCACCGACTTTAAGGCTTTTCACATCTGGAGCAATCTCTTTAACGATACCGATACCTTCGTGGCCAAGAACACGTCTTGGGACTTGACCAAAGTCACCATGAGCAACGTGGAGGTCGGTGTGGCAAACGCCACAGTATTCAACTTCTACAAGTGCTTCCCCAGTTTCAAGTGGACGGAGCACTTTTTCTTCAACAGCAACACCAGTGCTTTCTGGATTTACAACAACAGCTTTCATAGCTATCCTCCTTGATATTGACCGAGAACAGGGACAACGGGACTGGATTGATTTTGTGTCAACAGAGTCGAGTATGACGAGCTCTCTTGTATTTATATGTGAAGTATATCACAAAAGAAAGCCTTTTTCCAAGGTTTTGGAGGCAAAAAGTAGAACAATCGATTAATACTAAGCTAAAATCAAAAAGCATTATATAATAGTAATATGAAATCAACTAAAGAAGAAATCCAAACAATCAAAACACTTTTAAAAG
>NZ_VMML01000030.1:0-11004 GCF_013277175.1 Streptococcus sp. 3167
AATTTTGGGGTCGCAAAGCCACTATCCATTCGAAAGAGAAGTTGATTAAACCGTTCTAAAACAGGTGTGATAAAGCTGTCTGCCTCTTCAGAACAATAACGATTACCAGGACGAAGCTGGGCATTGAAACAATAACCTGTCTTCCCCTCGAAAGCATAAAGAGGATGATAGCCATGAGCACGATAGTGGGCGTTATAAGCAACACCTTCTTGCTTGCCATAAGCTGTGAAATGGGTAGAATCGATATCTACAATGAGTTGGTTTAGCTGGTGAAACTGTAAAAAGAATGCGACCAATTCAAGGTTGAGGCATCGCAAACTATGGACTGTTTCCTCGTCAGTTCTGGAAAGAAAACGGGATAAGGTTGGCTGTGAAGCAAGCTGCCCTCCTTCCAACAATTTTGGAAAGTAGGCATCAGCTGACAATTCTTTACAAGCATAGTCCGTTCCATAGCCTGTTAACAGTTGAAAGAGGAACTGGACAAGGATATCTGAATCCGAATAACGACAGTAGCGGCGTTGGTCATTCGTTACTAAATACTTAGAAATCCGCTCTTTTAGTTTCAACTGGGAAAAAAGTTCCTGAAAAAAGATAAGACCACCATACTGGGTGAAATGACCTCCATCGAAAGATAGTTGGTAAAAAGACTTGTTTTGGAAGTGATGATTTGGTAAACTGTTCATGTGAGTTTCCTTTCTTTTTGTGTTTTTTTCTACACTTATACCATAAAGGGGAAATTCTTTTTTGTCTAGTAAAAAACACCCATTGGGTGAAAAAAGAAACCATCCAGGATCTAAGCTAAGGCAAGGATTCTGGAGGGTTTTTAGATTAGGGGTGAATAATTGGGGTTAACGGTTATTTATACATATCTATTTTTTCAAATCTTCAGTCATATGTTCACCTGTGACCTAGGCTTTACGAGTGCCTTGCTCTACCAACTGAGATAAATCGGCGATTACACTTACAGTATAGCACTCTGAGAATAGATGTCAAGGAATTTTCATCTCTATTAGAAAAAGCCTGTCCTAAGACAAGGCTTTGAGTTTCTTCATCTTAGGATCCAGCACTTTCATAAGAATCCAAGCCCCTGTCCCATAGTTTCAAGGAAATACCAAAAAAGACAAGGGAAATCAAAATCAAACCTCCAATGTTAAAGAGTACATCCTTGTCCTGCAAAAAATAGCTAGCAGGATAGTAGGCCGTAAAGGCAAAAGGCACGATAAAGCTAATCAACCAACGAAGAAGAGAATTGTAAATCGAAATCGGATACTTTGCAAAATCATTAAACATATAGAAAATGTAAATCATAGCCCCTGACTGCTTGGTCCAAAAAGCGATGCTGGCTGTCGCGATTTTAAGAGAAGTATAAATCAAGGTCGCAAAAGGAATACAGACTAGGAAAAGCAGGAATTTTGGAAGAGTCCAAGCAATGCTGGTCATGGTTGTTCCCAATAAAATACCACCGACCAAGAGTTCGCCTAAGGCATCAATCTGAAAGGTCTCAACCAAGATGTGAAAGAGAGGATTGATAGGACGAGTCAGATACTTATCAAATTCTCCTTTTCGCACCAAGCGTTGCCCCAGTGCCCAGAGATTGTCAAAAAAGAGATGATCCAAGCCCTTAGGAATCAAGGAAAAACCATAGATAAAGGCAATTTCTTGAAAAGTCCAACCTTCTAGGGATGGGATGTGTTGAAAGATGACATTGAGAAATAAGAGATTCAGGCCTTGAGTCAGAAAGACTCCCAAGACACCAACCACAAAATCCACCTTGTATTCCATGATTTGCTTGATGTATTGTCTGATAAAAATCAGATGCATGCGTTGATATTTTTTCATACTAACCTCCTTGAATGGTGATAAAGGACTGGACTCGTTTCCAAATCAACTGAGACAAGCCCACCATCACTAAGAGCCAGAAAAACTGCAAAGCGAGTGCCTGAAGCATCTGATTAGCATCGTATTTCCCAACAATAATCATGACTGGGGTATAAATCAAGGATGAAAAAGGCAGGAAGGACAGAATATCTGCAACAACCTTTGGAAAGAAAGCCAAGGGAATCAAACTTCCAGACATAAAGGCCACTATGGAAGTCTTGAGTAGATTGGAACCCCAAAGATTTTTAAACACAAAGGCTGAAAATCCAAAGCAAATATTAAAGAAAAAGTTAATCAGATAAGCCAAAGTTAGGCTAAAGAGATAAAGGACAGTTAATCCCAGCACTTCTACAATCCCTTGCCCAGATAAGATTTTCATCAAAACAATGACACTTAAAAATGGAAGGCCAACGCTGATAAAAATCAACCACTTGGAACCAAGCTCGGTGAAAAGATAGGAGGCCGCAAAATGCACTGGTCGCAACAAACGCATGATAATGGAGCCATCCTTGACCTCCTCCCCAATCATAAAGGACGAATCGGATCTAGTCAGAAGATTGGTCACAAAACTCATGATGATGTAGAGGGTGATATCCGCCATACTGAAGCCCTGAATCAAAGACTCTTGCGAAGAATCAAAGACAGCCTTCCAGAGATAAAAGGCCACAAAAGCCCCCATGACATCGCCAATCCGATAGAGAATAAAGTTGACTCGGTAAGTAATCAACTCCTGAACCCCTGCATTGATAAAGGGTTTATAACGTCTCCACAATTTGATCATCCTAGAGCTCCTTTCGGTAGAAGCGACGGATAATATCCTCAATATCCGTATCCACCATCTTCAAATCGCGGATTTCAAAATCAGACAGGGTTTGCTTGATAATGTCAGCTGACTGGTAGCGAGAACTATCAAATTCAATGTTGAGGCTGTTTCCTTGTCTATCAATGGTCATATCAGACAGACCTTCATAGTGAGAGACGAGATGACTTTGACCTGGTAGCAGTTCAAAAGAGAGAGTCTTCATCTTACCAAAGGTATCCTTGAGTTGGCTCACCGTTCCATCAAAAATCTCTTGCCCCTTGTCAATCATGAAAATCCGATCACAAAGTTGCTCAATATCACTCAAATCGTGAGTGGTCAAAAGAATGGTAGTTTCTTCCTCTTGATTGATCTGAGTAATTGCCCGACGAATATTATCCTTAACCGAAACGTCCAAACCAATGGTCGGCTCATCTAAAAAAAGAACCTTGGGATTGTGGAGCAAGGAGGCCGCAATATCCGCCCGCATCCGTTGTCCCAGTGAAAGAGTCCGCACGGGATCCTTGATAAAGTCCTTCAAATCCAAGACTTCATTCAAAAAGTCCATACGCTTATGAAAGAGCGAGTCTGGCACATCATAAATCTCTTTTAAGACAGTGTAGGTCTCTTGCAGAGCCAAATCCCACCATAGCTGGGTGCGTTGTCCAAAGACTACGCCAATATCTTTGACATAATCTTGCCGATTGTCCTGGGGAATCTTGCCGTTAATCCGACAAAAACCAGATGTTGGTTTCAAAATTCCTGTCAGCATTTTAATGGTTGTCGACTTCCCAGCACCATTTGCCCCGATAAATCCTAAAATCTGCCCTTTTGGAACTTCAAAGGTCAAATCCTTGACCGCTTCAAAGGTCTGCTTTTCAGGATGAATAAAGGAGCGCAAAGCCCCCTTCAAGCCCGGTTCCTTAACAGTCTTCACAAAATTTTTCTGAAGATGTTCCACTTCTATCATTGCCATATCTATCTCCCTATCATAAGGAATAGCAACATTGTGTTTTTAACTACAAATATTCTAAATCCTTACTTTCTACACCTTCTATATTTTATTACTACAGAAGGCTTTATACCAATCTATTATAGTCCAATAAAAAACAGAATGCAAGCGTTTGCCTATGGATTGTGAAATTAGGATTTCTCTCATAAAATAATACTTTTAATCAAAAATTCAGTTGAATAGTTTAAATTACCAACCTACTCATCTTCTCACCAGAGGGCGGTATTAACTTTGATCATAAAATCGGATACTCCCTCTATCCAGAAAATATGCTCAAAATGATTGTCTCTAAACAATACCTGCTCTTTTACCTCATTCATGAAAAAGAAGTCCATACCCTGAGAATTATCAACTCACGCACCGACTACCTAAACCAACTCGACCACCTCTTTCGTACATGTAGGAAACTATTTTCCTCACAAAT
The DNA here is from genome assembly GCF_013277175.1 of Streptococcus sp. 3167. Lineage (NCBI taxonomy): Bacteria > Bacillati > Bacillota > Bacilli > Lactobacillales > Streptococcaceae > Streptococcus > Streptococcus sp. 3167. The sequence continues at coordinate 4,114 of NZ_VMML01000030.1, forward strand.
AATCTCATTATAAAATCCAATAAATTTTTTTAGCTCACTTGAATATTTTCTTTGTATCGTTTTATCAGCTTCAATCTGATTTAGACTTGTTACCTTGGAACGACTTGAAATAACCTTTGTAAAATAACACTTAAGACTTTCATCATCTCGTATAAATTTTTCAATAGTGATATAAAAAGCTTTCATATGAAAAGCTTTCATATTCTGTTTATAATCAGATATTAATTGATTAATTTTATCATTCTGATGAAGATTCGATACCATAATATATAGCGGATTGAAATAAGATGAGAACAAATTGATTGGAAAAGTAAAATTAATTTCTATAAATGTTTTAGCAATTGTTTAATACTATTTTAGATTCAGTCTACTATACATAAACTAACCTCCTCATTATTAGCAAGGCTTCTACTGATTATAACCTAATTCTTAGACTACTTCAAGACTAACTGTCCAATAATAATCTACAGATAAATCATCCACTCTTAATCAAATTTTATTCAATCCATCTACTCATTCCCAAAAGGTTGCTGTATAATGCAAGACATTTTTCTTACTGCTTTTACTTTTCCTTACCCTCAATTTAGTGAGCTAATAAATTATTCTTCTTCAAAAGGTTGAGATTTATCTAGTAACTCTAAAACATTAATGGTAGGTAGCAACATTGCTTCACTGCTATCAATTGCCGAAACTATTGAAACAATAGAACGTAAATAAGGACAAAGAATAGCAGTACCATTTACGTATAGAATATCGGTGATATTTTCATCTATATTTATTTCAAAATATCCTATTACAGTTACAGATATTTTTTCATGGCATCTTTGTCAACTAAAGAAACACTAAGTTTTACGGCTCCATGACTATAATCATCTGTATGACCAACCTTAACTATGGGATATAATATATCGAAGGTAAATGTGAACAAACTGATTAGGAAATTTAAACCAACTTCTAACAATGTGTTATACTCAATGAAAATCAAAGAGCAAACTAGGAAACTAGCCGCAGGTTGCTCAAAACACTGTTTTGAGGTTGTAGATAGAACTGACGAAGTCAGCTCAAAACACTGTTTTGAGGTTGTGGATAGAACTGACGAAGTCAGTAACCATACGTACGGCAAGGCGACGTTGACGTGGTTTGAAGAGATTTTCGAAGAGTATTAGAAAGCTCGATGGACTATTCCAGATTCATTCCACTAGATTTTGAAATCAAAAAAAGTTGAGACATAGCGTCTTCAACTTTTTTACATTACTTTAACTACTGATTAAAGTGAGTTTACGTCAACTTTGATACCAACACCTTGAGTAGTTGTGATAGTCAAGTTTGTTACGTAAGTTCCTTTAGCTGTAGCTGGTTTTGCTTTTTGGATTGTTTCGTTGAAAGCTTTAAAGTTTTCAACCAATTTTTCAGCTTCAAATGATACTTTACCGATGATTGCTTGAACGTTACCTGCACGGTCAGCACGGTAAGTGATTTTACCACCTTTAGACTCTTCAACTGCTTTAGCAACATCCATTGTTACAGTACCAGTTTTAGGGTTTGGCATCAAGTTACGTGGTCCAAGGACACGTCCAAGACGTCCAACAAGAGCCATCATATCAGGTGTAGCGATAACTACGTCGAAGTCCAACCAACCGTCGTTGATTTTAGCAACAAGGTCATCTTCACCAACAAAGTCTGCACCAGCAGCTTTTGCTTCTTCAGCTTTTGCACCGCGTGCGAAAACAAGAACGCGTGAAGTTTTACCAGTACCGTTTGGCAATACCATTGCTCCACGGATTTGTTGGTCAGCTTTTTTAACGTCGATGTTCAAGTTGTAAGCAACTTCTACAGTTGCGTCAAATTTTGCAAAGTTAGTTTCTTTTGCAAGTGCTACAGCTTCTTCTACGCTGTATGCTTTTGTGCTGTCGATTTTCTCAAGAGCAGCACGAAGTTGTTTGCTTTTTTTAGCCATTTTCTATTCTCCTTGTAAGTGGTTCAATCGATTTTCATCTCCCACGTCACTCCTCGAAATGATGAAGTCTTGCGGGTTTTCAGTCTATTACTTTCCTTTTCCTACAGCCTTAAGTTCCCTTGCTGTACCCAAGTACAAGTATCAGTCACTTGCCTAGTATGAAAAGCAACTAATAGACTGCTGTGAGATTTTCTACTGTGTTATTGATTAGTCAACAACAGTGAATCCCATAGAACGAGCAGTACCTTCGATCATACGCATTGCAGACTCTACGTTTGCTGCGTTCAAATCTGGCATCTTAGTTTCTGCAATTTCTTGTACTTGTGCACGAGTAACTGTAGCAACTTTAGTTTTATTAGGTGTACTTGATCCTTTTTCAACACCTGCAGCTTTTTTCAAAAGAACAGCAGCTGGTGGTGTTTTCGTAACGAAAGTAAATGATTTATCTTCGTAAACTGAGATAACAACTGGAATAATCATCCCAGCTTGGTCAGCTGTACGAGCGTTGAACTCTTTTGTGAATCCCATGATGTTGATACCAGCTTGACCAAGAGCAGGTCCAACCGGTGGAGCTGGTGTAGCTTTACCAGCAGGGATTTGCAATTTTACAAGTTTTTCGACTTTTTTAGCCATTTTTAAATCCTCCTTTGTGGTTTTGGCGGTAATTAGAGATTTTTACCTCCCACAAGTATTCTTTTCACATACCCATCTATTATACACTATTTATCTGGAATTGCAAGAGAAAAGTTTATTTTTTAATCGACGTAATCTCCGCCTTCAAAGCCGTAATACTCTTCCAAACTGAGACCACTTGCAGCAATTTCTTTTGCTTCTTTTCCGACATAACGCAGGTGCCATTCCTCAGCCATATAGCCTGTTTCCTTTTCCTTGCCTTTGAGATAACGGACAACAAAGCCATAATCAGCTGCATGATCCAAAAGCCATTGGGCTGCTTTTTCTTCTGTTACCAAATCACCATCAGTCCCAATCACATCAAAGGCCAAGCCTGTCTGGTGTTCGCTATAGCCAGGTCGAGCAGAATAACGGTCGGCAGCTTCTTTCCCATCTTGATTGACATAATCTTGGTAGAGTTTGGTCTGAGTTTCATAACTTCTAAAGCCACTGTAATGGTCACTGATTGGGAAGCCTGCCTCTTGCATGGCTTTGATGAGTTTGACCAACTCAGCCTTGGCTGTTGGATTTTCCCCCGGATTATAGTCTTTCGACAAAGGATAGTGTTTATTGGCTACGATGATTTCATCGTATTTACCCTGAATGCTATAGTAATCACCTTTATTGACCACTTCTGCTTTGTTCTGGGCAGTCCCTTGAGACTTACTGCCGACTGTGCCATCAGCCTTGGCTGTCTGTTCTGTCTTAGCTTCTCCGTCTTCATTTTTTGCTTTTTCTTGTGAACAAGCTGCTAGACTCAAGGATATCAAGGCTGTCAAGACAAGGTGTCTTTTTTTCATTTCTACTCCTTTATTTCTAATAGTTTATCTACTTCTAACGATAAACGTTTGACTAATCTTTTAATTTCTTCCGGTTTTGCTTGGCAGGTTTCTGCTGTCATTTCTTCAAAGGGAACCCACCAAACTGGACCACGTCCCTTGAGACCGTGGCCATTCATATCACCTCTTTGTCTAGGGAAAAGATGCCAGTGGAGATGGGCATCGCCATTTCCTAGCAGTTCGATATTCATTTTCTCAGCAGCAAAGGCCTTGGCAACTGCCTCTTGGACTAGACTCATTTCTTCGAGAAAACGGAGTCTTGTTTCCTTTTTCAAATGGTGCAATTCCGTGACGTGTTCCTTGGCTAGAAAGAGACTATAGCCTGCAAAATACTGGTGATCTCCAATCACAAGATAGCCTGTTTCCAACTCTTTGACAAAATAGGGATTTTCTCCCTTCTTGATGAGCTCAATTCTCTGGCATATAAGACACATATTAGTCTACCAACGCGCTCTTAATGTAAGCATCAACCATACGCTCTGTTGCGACCACCGAGTCAATATGAGTACGCTCATAAGAATGACTAGACTCGATACCCGCGCCAAGGAGGGCGTGTTTGACCTCTGCCCCTGCGGACATGGCCGCTGAAGCATCCGAACCATAAAATGGATAGATGTCCAGCTTAAAAGGAATATCTTGCTCTTTCGCCAAGGTCACCAAATGTTGACGGAAGTCATAGTGATAAGGGCCTGAGGCATCCTTGACACAGATAGACACTGTGTACTCATCTGTTTGCTGGCCATCGCCCATAGCTCCCATATCAACAGCCAGATATTCGACTACCTGAGCAGGAATATTAGAGTTAGCCCCATGTCCCACTTCTTCAAAGACTGAAAAGGCAAAATGGGTTGTTACGGGCAATTCAATCTTCTCTTCCTTATAAATACGAAGGAGGTTAAGCAAAATCGCTGCGCTGACCTTATCATCCAAATGGCGAGACTTGATAAAACCTATCTCTGTCACGACAGTTCGTGGGTCAAAACTGATAAAATCACCGACCTCAATCCCCAAGGCACGAGTTTCTTTTTCATTTGTTACTTTGGCGTCCAAACGCACTTCCATATTGTCCTGCGTGCGTTCTGCAGTTCCTGCATCCTTATAGACATGGCAAGAAGTTTGGTGGATGAGGATGGTACCTGATAGCTTTTGACCTGTGCTAGCCACATGAACGGTACAGTTTTCTCCTTCAATCATGTTCCAAGGAAAACCACCGATACGGTCCATTTTGAGACGACCGTCTGGTTTGACAGCACGGACAATGGCACCCAGCGTATCTACATGGGCAGTCACATAGCGGTGTTGTTCATCTTTTTGACCTTTAATGGTCACATTGACACCGCCCTTAGCTGTGCGAACCGGCTGGTAACCAAAACCTTCTAAAGTCTTGACTAAATAGTCCGAAATCTCACGAGTGAAGCCTGTTGGCGATGCAATAGCTGTTAGTTCTTTGATATATTCTACTGTTTGATTCATTTCTTCACCTCTTTTGCTACCTATTATAACACATTTATCATCGGATAAAAAAAGAAAACCACTCCTGTAGACTTGACTACAAAAGTGATTTTAGTAATTATTCCATTTCAAAAACATCGCTTTCTTGCTTGTTTGGTAGAACCAATGAGAGCAAGATTCCGACAATGGCTGGAACCAACCATGGGAGTGAGGCCTTGGCAAAAGGAAGAACGCTAACAAGATTTGCAAAAAATTCAACCTTAAAGGAGCTTCCTAGTACGCTTGCAATGCCAATAGCTGTAACAACAGCAATTGTCAACTGCATACCTGGTTTTGAAAGAGCCACGAATTTGTTGACAATGACAATCATAACGATGGCAATGGTGATTGGGTACAAGATAACCAATACTGGAATGGAGTACTTGATAATCGCATCAAGACCCAAATTGGCAATGGCAAAGCCAATCAAGGTAAAGGCTGTCGCATAAACCTTGTAGCTGATTTGTGGGAAGCGTTCATTAAAGAACTCAGCTGTTGACACAATCAGACCAACTGTTGTTGTGAAGCAGGTTACAGTAACCATAGCTGCGAGGAAGAGTTGAGCTGTTGAACCAAATATTTCTTGAGTGGCTTGTGACAAGATGTAAACACCTGGTGTTCCACCTTTCATAGCCTCAGCTGGTACTGGGAAATGATTTCCAAGGAATCCTAAACCAATGTAAAGAGCACTAAAGGCAAGGGCTACAACGATACCAACCACCCAAATAGTCGAAATGTATTCTTTCTTACTTGAAAATCCAAGTTGTTTCAAGGTTTGAACTGCGATTACGCTAAAGGCAACTGAAGCAAGGGCATCCAAGGTATTATAACCTTCTAGGAAACCTGTACCAAAGGCAGAAGCTTGATAAGCAGCTGAAGCAGCTTGAGGACTTGTTCCACCGTATTTGATAGCTCCTAAAACAACCAAGATAACGATCAAAATCGCAAAGACTGGCGTTAAAATACGTCCAATGCGGTCCAAGATTTTTGATGGATTGAGCGAAATTAGATAGGCTGCTGCAAAATACAGAATCGTAAAGACAATCAAACCAAGACCTTTATTTGCATCCGACAAAAGGGGGCTAATCCCTACTTCGTAAGCTGTTGTAGCAGTACGTGGGATAGCAAAGAATGGACCGATTGACAAGTAAAGAACTGAGAGGTAAAGAGTCGCAAACCAAGGCGCTATCTTTGTAGAAATCTCGTAGATATATCCTTTAGGATTTAGCGTTCCAATAATAAGAGTCAAGACGGCGATACCGACACCTGAAAAGACAAAACCTGCGATGGCAGGAAGAAAATGTTCTCCAGATAGAGCACCCAGAGAAGGCGGAAAAATCAAGTTCCCCGCACCAAAAAATATTCCAAACAGGAGTAAACCTGTTAGGGCACCTTTTTTAGCCATGAAAATCTCCTTCATATTTATAAAATACTGACCTAGTATATCATGAATAGGAGTATGAAAAAAGCTTCATGAAGTAAATATTGAATGTTTTCAAGATTCTTAAAAATAAGAATTATCTAAAAATAAAATCCCCTACCCAGTCCACACTAAGTAGGAGAAAATTCTAATATTTAAAGTTCTTCAAAGGCCATCATGCCACCTTGCACATTGATAACCTCATAACCTTGTTCTGATAAGAATTGGCAAGCACGCGCCGATCTCATTCCAGATTTGCAAATAACATAATGTAACTGGTTCTTATCCAACTGATCATAGGTATCAGCCAATTGACTAAGTGGTAGGTTGTGGGCACCTTCTAAATGAAGAGTTTCAAATTCGTCCACTTCTCTCACGTCCACTAGAGAAAGTTGGTCGTTTTGATAAAGCTGGTAAAATGCGTCAAAGGTTATTTCTTTCATTCTTTTTCTCCTAATACTCTTCAAACCACGTCAGCGTTGCCTTGCCATAGGTATGGTTACTGACTTCGT
>NZ_VMML01000030.1:11107-32532 GCF_013277175.1 Streptococcus sp. 3167
GTCAGTTCTATCCACAACCTCAAAGCTGTACTTTGAGCAACCTGCGGCTAGCTTCCTAGTTTGCTCTTTGATTTTCATTGACTATAAAATGGTTTTAATTCTTTTTTTCAAATCTGGCACCACTTCTGACTCAAACCAAGGATTTTTGGCCATCCAGATTTGATTTCGTGGTGAGGGGTGAACTAGTGGAAAATAGGTTGGCAGATAGTCTTTATAGTGTTTCACCCTCTCCGTTACCTTGCCACTGATTTTCTCCTGTAAATAGTAGGCTTGGGCATATTGCCCAATCAAGAGGGTTAACTGAATATCAGGCAATTCCTGTAAGAGCTGCGGATGCCATTTTTCTGCAAAACCTGCTCGCGGCGGTAAATCACCTGACTTACCATGCCCTGGAAAGTAGAAATCCATAGGCAAAACAGCAAAATAACCTGAATTATAAAAGGTATCTTCATCCACACCTAGCCAGTCCCGCAAGCGGTCACCACTTTTATCTTTCCAGTAAAGGCTTGCTTCTTGAGTTTTAAGTCCCGGAGCCTGACCGATGATATTGATGCGAGCAGTTTTTGGCGCTGCAAAGAGAGGCTCAATGCCACGCTCTGTATAGCTGGCATTCTGCGAATCCGCCATGATAGCCTGTTTGATTCTTTCGATTTGAGACATCTACTTTCCCTCCAAAAAGAAGTCCAAGCATACCATCTCAGACTTCTATCGTTTTATTTGATCAATTCGTAAATAGCTTCGGCATAGATTGCTGCTGCTCGGAAGAGATCGTCCAAGGCGATAAATTCATTGGCTTGGTGCATGGTATCAATCGAGTCTGGGAACATAGCACCATAGGCAACTCCGCGCTCTAACAAGCGACCAAAGGTTCCACCACCGATGACTTGTTCATGACCTTTAAGGCCTGTTTGTTTTTCATAGACATTCAACAAGGTTTGCACAAGTGGATCTTCCATTGGCACATAGTGAGGGGTATGACCATGTTCTGATAGACTGACAGAAGCAACTGGCAAGTTTTCTAGGATTGACTTGATTTGTTCTGGACTTGTTCCTTTTGGATAGCGGATGTTAAGGGCAATGGTATTATCAGCACTTGTTTCATCGAAGCGGAAGACGCCGGCATTCATAGAAAGAGCACCCATCTTTTCATCCACATGAGCAATCTTGAGATTTTCACCCTCATGATCGTTCAAGAGAATTTTACCTGCGATGTCAAGGTAGTCTTTGGCTGGACCAGCAAAGCCAAACTGGCTGAGGAAGAGGGCAAGGTAAGTTGCGCCATTGACACCTGAAGCAGGCATAGCACCGTGGGCTGATTTACCAATGATCGTCACCTTGTATTGGCCAGCTTCTTCTTGGAGTTCTCCTCTAAGTTTGTGTTCTGCAACAAAGGCATCTAGTTTAGCTTGCAAGTCTGTCAAGTCACCTGAAACGACTGCTGTTGCTGATTCTGGTACCATATTTTCACGTAAACCACCTGTAAAGCTGTGAAGACGGGCTGCACCTGTATTTTCACCTGCAAAGTGGAGGTATTCCGTGATGTTTCCTTTTTCACCATTGATGATTGGAAATTCAGCATCTGGTGAGAAACCAAAGTCTGGCTTGGCGAGTCCTACGTGCTCGAAGTAGTAGTCCATATCTGCCCAGCCTGATTCTTCGTCTGTTCCAACGATGAAGCGAACTTTCTTAGAAGTTGGAAGGCCCAATTCTTTGATGATTTTCAAACCATAGTAGCAAGCTGTTGTAGGTCCCTTGTCATCTGAAGCACCACGCGCATAAAGGCGACCATCTTTGATAGTTGGTGTGTAAGGGTCTGTGTCCCAACCGCTACCAGCAGGCACCACATCCATATGGGCAAAGATGCCGAGAACTTCTTCTCCATCACCAAACTCAAAATGTCCTGCGTAGTTATCGACATTCTTAGTTGGGTAGCCATCGCAGTCTGCGATTTCAAGGAATTTCTCCAAGGCTTTTACTGGACCAGGTCCAAATGGATGCTGGGCATCAGCCTTGCTATCATCACGTTCTGAGTTGATTTCCAAAAGGCTAAACAAGTCAGCCAAGAGGTCTTCTTTGCGTTTTTCTACTTCTGCTGTAAAATCAATTGCTGTCATTTTTTCTTCTTTCTATCTTTTCTCGATGATTTCATCTACTGGCAAGCGGTAGCTTGGTTCCAATTTGTCGTCTGTGTAACCCACTGTGATCAAGAGTTCTGGGCGGAAACGGTCTTCGATTTCCAAAACTTCATTAACTTTTGATTTGTCAAAACCAAGGATAATATTGGAACCAATTCCTTGGTCTGTAAGAGCGAGAACCAAGTTCATAGCAACCAAACCTGCATTGAGTGCTAGGTAGTCGCTGACTTGTTGTTCATTGTAGCGTGCAAATTCAGCAGGCAAATTCTTCATAAAATATTGAAGTTGCTCTTCAGAAAAGTTATTAGCACCACCAACACGAGCAATCTTACGAGCGCGTTTAGCCAAATCTGTGTCTGTAAAGAGGGCAATGGTTACAGGCGCTGATGATACCTGTTCAAAGTTTGAACCGTAAGCCAATTTTGCTAGTTCGGCATTTTTCTCACGCACCACTACAAATTTCCAAGGCTGGCTGTTGTGGGCACTTGGTGCCAAGGTTGCAATTTCGATAGCCGTACGCACATCTTTTGGATCCACTGGCTTATCAGTGAAATGCTTAGTCGCATGACGTTTTTTATTTAATTCAAGAAATTTCATAATCGATTTCCTTTTCTAATTCTACTGCTTCCATTCTACCATAATTTGAAAGAGCTTGCAGGGATTTTTCATGATTAAGTTTTTTTATTACAGCCATAAAAAATATATATTGGTTCATCAAGAAAGTTTCTGATAAACTAGCAAGTACTTTACATTTGAATGGAGACATTATGAAAAAATTCAGCCTATTACTAGCCATCATCCCCTTTTTAGTTGCCTGTGGGAATCAATCCACACCCAAAGAGACTAATTCTCAAAAGGCAATCGTCGTTGCTACAGCTGGCGATGTGCCACCATTTGACTACGAAGATAAAGGCAATCTGACAGGATTCGATATTGAAGTTCTAAAGGCAGTGGATGAAAAACTCAGCGACTACGAGATTCAATTCCAAAGAACTGCCTGGGAGAGCATCTTCCCAGGACTTGATTCTGGTCACTATCAGGCTGCGGCAAATAACTTGAGTTACACAAAAGAGCGTGCTGAAAAATACCTCTACTCACTTCCAATTTCAAACAATCCCCTCGTCCTTGTCAGCAACAAGAAAAATCCTCTGACTTCACTTGACCAAATCGCTGGCAAAACAACACAAGAAGATACTGGAACTTCAAACGCTCAATTCATCAATAACTGGAATCAAAAACACCCTGACAATCCTGCTACTATCGATTTTTCTGGTGAAGATATCGGTAAACGAATCCTAGACCTTGCTAACGGAGAGTTTGATTTCCTAGTTTTTGACAAGGTATCCGTTCAAAAGATTATCAAGGACCGTGACTTAAACCTCTCAGTCGTTGATTTACCTTCTGCCGATAGCCCCAACAACTATATCGTTTTCTCAAGCGACCAAAAAGAGTTTAAAGATAAATTTGATAAAGCGCTCAAAGAACTCTACCAAGACGGAACCCTTGAAAAACTCAGTAATACCTATCTAGGGGGTTCTTATCTTCCAGATCAATCTCAGTTACAATAATACTCTTCGAATATCTCTTCAAACCACGTCAGCTTTATCTGCAACCTCAAAGCTGTGCTTTGAGCAACCTACGGCTAGCTTCCTAGTTTGCTCTTTGATTTTCATTGAGTATAAGATATATTAAAAACGATTGGGCCAGCCAATCGTTTTTAGTTTGCATTGGTTATTTTAGGAAACTTTTACAAAAAATCAAAATAATCTTTCACATCCTCTACATACCCATGCTTTTCTATTAAGCTGGCTAAGAGTTCCAGATTGTGTCCCTGATAGTTATCTTCACGACGTAATTCTTCATACATTTCTATAAATGGAAGCCCCTTGGACTTGGCCAATTCTAACTCCGCTTCGTAATCATAAGCAACTTTACGAAATTGTATATTGACCAATTCCCCATCTTCAACCTCTATCACGGCATACTGGGCACGGTGATTTTTTAACGCATCCCAATTAAAATAGGGCATGCCAATCGACCCTGGATTGATGATTTGTTGCCCTTGACTGCCGTAACGAAGCAACTGCTTGTGGACATGACCATAGACTGCCACGTCGGTTTCCTCATCTAGGAGTTGGTCAAATTTCTCTGTATCATTCTCAACTAGCAAGTCACCACCATAGTTTTTGTCAGGTAAATTATGAGAGATAGAAAAGCGCAATCCGTCAATTTCTTTCTTTTCCAGCAAAGGCAAGCTTCGTAGCCAGACAATCGTTGCAGGATCCATTCGCTCCATCAAAAACTGGGTCAATCGCATGAGCTGGATTTCTTTTGGATGTTCCAAACCGTATTGCCCATCCAAGACCTCAAGGACACAATCATCCCAATTGCCTCGAACACTGGCTGTGATAGGAAGGTCCTTTAGCAGGGCGACCAAGTCATTTGCACCTGGACCAGGTAGAAAAATATCTCCCAGAATCCAATATTCACTGACTCCTTGGGTTTTAGCATCTGCAATCACTGCTTCTAAGGCTGTCGCATTGCCATGAATATCTGATAAAATTGCGATTTTATGGTTCATGATGGTCTCCTTCTGTTTGATAATCTACTCTTTCTTCTGCCACTTGAGGCAAGGTTTCTGTTTCCTGCGAGTTCAACTTCCTCTGCACAGCTTCTGCAACGACTCTAGGCACACCGACTTCGACAATCTCATCCACACTTGCTTCCTTGATTTTGGTCAGAGACTTGAAGTGCCTCATGAGATTTTGCTTGCGTTTAGGTCCCAGACCGTCAATCCCATCCAATTGTGATGAAAAGGAATTTTTGGAGCGCAGTTGGCGATGGAAAGTGATAGCAAAGCGGTGCACCTCATCTTGGATACGTTGGAGGAGGAAAAATTCCTGAGAATTACGAGACAAGTCCACCACTTCCAGCGGATCTCCAAAGAGCAATTCATGAGTTTGGTGCTTATCATTCTTTTGCAGACCTGCAATGGGAATATCCAAGCCCAGTTCCTCTTGGATGACTTGCTTGGCGATATTGACTTGACCTTGTCCCCCATCAATGACAATCAAATCTGGAGGAGTCAAACCTTCTCGTTGTACTCGACCATAACGTCTGCGAATAACCTCACGCATACTGGCATAGTCGTCTGGTCCAACGACAGTCTTGATTTTATACTTACGATAATCTTTTTTACTTGGTTTGCCGTTGACAAAGACCACCATAGCTGAAACAGGACTAGTCCCCATGATGTTGGAATTATCGAAGGACTCGATGCGAACTGGAGTCGGAATTTGGAGCAAACGTCCTAGATTTTCAATAGCTCCTTGGGTCTTTTCGACTGATTTTTCTAGCAGGTTAAATTTCTGCTCCAGACTAACACGTGCATTTTTTATGGCTAGATTGACCAGCTGTTTTTTCTCTCCACGTTGGGGTTTGAGAATCTTGGTATCCACCAAAGCCTTGACAGCTTCTTCGTCAATATCCTGCGGAATCAGTACCTCATTGGGAACTAGGTGAGATTTTTCTTGATAGAATTGTCCCACATAGGTCAAGAAATCCTCATCTGGATCATTGAAGTAGGGGAAGAGATTGACATCGCGCTCGATGAGCTTGCCCTGACGAACAAAGAAAACTTGCACACACATCCAGCCCTTATCCACATAGTAGCCAAAGACATCGCGATTTTGGAGATCCTTAGCCATGACCCGTTGCTTGGTTCGAAGCGTTCCAATAGCCTGAATCAGGTCACGGTATTCCGCCGCACGTTCAAACTCCATAGTCTGAGCCGCCGCTGCCATTTTGCCCTTGAGGTTATCAATGATTTTATCATCTTGCCCTTTCAGAAAATCAGAAACCTCCTGAGCCATAGACTTGAAATAATCCTCATCCTTCTTACAGATGGTGTGGCTCATGCATTGGCCGATATGGTAGTAAAAACAGACCTTAGACGGTGGATTGGTACACTTACGAAAAGGGAAAATCCGATCCAGTAGTCGCTTGATTTCATTGGCTGCTCCTACATCTGGATAGGGACCAAAGTAGAGACCTCCGTCCTTCTTGACCTGACGAGTGATAATCAAGCGTGGATAGCGCTCATTAGTGATTTTGATGAAGGGATAGGACTTGTCATCCTTGAGCATGATATTGTATTTAGGCTTATTTTCCTTGATCAGGTTGATTTCTAGGAGAAGTGCCTCAATATTAGACTCCGTAACGATAAATTCAAAATCTACAATTTCAGACACCAAAGCCTCTGTTTTGGTATCATGACTTCCACGGAAATAGGACCGCACGCGGTTACGCAGATTTTTAGCCTTTCCTACATAGATAATGGTGCCGTTTTTATCCTTGTGAATGTAACAACCAGGGCTGGTCGGCAAGAGCTCTAGTTTTGATTTAATCAAGTTGTTCATAATTCCATTATAGCAAAAAAGTAGGGAAAAATAGTCCCCTACTCATTGGTCTCATATAATTTTCGAAGTCTTTCAACATCCTCTTCCTGGATACCATAAAAAGAACCTGCTGGTTGCATGACAGACTTCTCATCTGTATGATCCAAGCCAATCGCATGCCCCAACTCATGTTCTGCCGTATGGACAAGGCGCTCATAGGAATAGCCATAGTCAGGATTGGACAGATAATAATGATTCAAGCGCACCGTTACGGATAAGAATTGCCCTGTTAAGAGATTAGTTTGACTTTCCGCCTCTCCTGCCACAGGAGTGCCTCCGTCGTTCATCTCCGTAGCCGTAATATCCGCCTTACTAGACTCAGTCACGAGTTCAAAGTTAAAAGCACCAGTTTGATTCCAGTTCTGGATTGCTTCTACATAAGCCTCTTGAAATCCTGAATCCATCTGGGGATCCAAGTAAATACGAGCAGAAGCCTGCGGCCACCTTCCTTCAGAATGCTGGTGGCTATCAGTCTGGCTTAACTTAGGCAGTTGCCCTGTTTTTCCCCATTGGTCGATACTTTGTTGACCAATTTTTACTGACCGCTCTGCTTGCTTTAGCGCTTCTTGAAAATCTCCGTTCAAATACCAGAGAAGTCCGAAAGCAAGCGCACATAAGAGCACAACTATCCAAACCAGACGCCAAAACAAACGCCACACAAAAGAAGAGAAAGCCCCTATCAAACGAAAAAGCCAGCGCATGTCTCTCCACCTTTCTAGCAAATAAAAATTATTTTACTAAAAGAAGCTGAAAGAAAGCTAAATACTGGCTTTTTCATCTTAACGTCCTACTATTTTTTTGAGTAATTGAATAGCTTTGTATTTTAAAGGCGATGGATGGTAACGGAAAGTACCTGCTTTGCGTACAATATAGCCATTAAAATTCTGTTTAAAACGTAAAACACCATCACTTCCATCAAAAATCCCTTGAATCCCTAGGAAGTTGTATTTAGGTATTCCACGTTTTATGCTTTCCAACATAACATATTTTTGAAGCAGCGCAGGGGCATAGAACTTATTAAATTCAGTGTAGGAACCACTAAAGAGGTAAGTCGTTTCCTGAGGCATATAAACAAATAAACTCCCGGCTAAAACAATATCTTCTTCTCCATATTTTTCAATCAAGTCTCTCGCTTCTGCTTTTCGAACTTCAAACGTTTCAAATTGACTAGAATATTCTCTCAGTTGATTTTGTTTTTTCTCAGAATGAGGATTTTTACTCAAATCAAGTCGTAACTTGTCCAAGATTTCTTCTAGTTTACTTTGCTCACCTTGCAATTTACTCATATAGTCCGAAAAATTTAAACTTGCTATGAGAAACTCCGCTTGTTCTCCAAAAGCATCATAAAAATGCTCATAATATTCTAAACTTTTATCACTATATTCTCTACGTTCAGAGGTCTCTTTTGTGATGTTTTTAAAAATCGATAGTTCTTCACGTTTTAACTTTTTCAACCGAATGCCAAAGGTTTCAGCCTTTTTCACCAAAGGCTTCCCTTTTCTGCTAAAACTTTTAAGCAAATTCTTTTCAGTTAATTCTGTCAAATCCTTATAATATAACCAATCCGGCTCTCCACCTGGATAACCCGTTGTCAATCCATCAAATTGATAACCTAAATCAGTCAAACCTTGAATGATACTTTTTTTCTCAGCATCTATTGGATTACCTTGGCTATCAAAAGTTTGATAAGTTTCATAAGGTTTTACAAGCAACTCTAATACACCATTTTGTTTGGCATATTCTTTTAACTCCGCATAAAAAACTGGAAGAGCATCTTGTTGGGTATAAATCGGCCCCGAATTGATCTCCATATGCAGACCACCCAGCATGGGCAAGCTATAAACCAGAGTTGCAACTTGAATTTCTCCTTCTTGTTTCAAAGCAAGGTAAACAATTCGAGCTCCTCTTTTTTCTAACAAGTCCCCCATCTGGACCGATTGCATAAAGGAACGAGAAGAAACCTGATCAGAATAAGCCTGAAACTCTTCTTTCGTGAGTGTAGTTAGTGCCATATACTTACTTTCTATGTTTTTTTCTTAATGTTTTACGGAAATCAAGAGCAAGTCTTAACAGAGGATAGAGAGGATGAGTGGGTATTGTAAATTCACCCAAGTATTCTTCAATCGTTGGATTAAAATTAGCTTTAAAACGATAGAGTCCACCATCTAAAGCATTCTCGACGCCTCCTAAATTTTGCCATAAAATGCCACGTTCAAAGGAATATCGAGCTGTCTCATACCAAGTCAAAATAGGAGCTTTATAACGTCTAAAATCTTCATCCATTCCTGCGTATAGATTGACAGAAGTTTGTCCGAATTCTAAAGTCAAGGTAGCTGCTAAAGGAACTCTTGCTTGACCTGCATCCATATATTCCTGCAGGAAAGTCAATTCCTCTAACAAACGTTCTTTTTCCTTCTTCTGCGCTTCTACTTTTGAAGTTCGAGTCGACTCAGTAAAGGTCTCTTCCAAGGCTCTGTTTTTCGCTAACTGTTCTTCTAATTCTTGCGAACGTTTAGAAACATCCAAGGTTGCCAAGGTGATATAGGCCTTGTCCTTAAAATTATCTAACAATTTTTTATAATAGGCTTCATTTCTCAAATGAATCTCTTTTCGCTTCTCGGTTTTTTTCATCAAAAAGGAAAAAGAGTCCAATAATTCAGTTCCACCAAATTGAATCTCTACCCCCTTATTCCGTGCTGTTCGAATAGCCTGTTTTGTTGACTTGGAAAGTTTATCTTCTTCAAAATTTTCCTTGTATATTTTTGCCTGAATACGAGGCTGAATGGTGTCCCCCATTTCCTCTGTTTTTCCCGACCACCTTACTCCCATTTGTTGCAAACTATCAATAATAGCCAGATTTTCAGGAAATTCTGTTTTTTCCTGATTGATTAAACTTTGAGATAGGCAAATACTTGGGTCAAAAGTCACAAAAACCGCTCTCTTACTGCGAGCATAGGACTTAATAGACTGAATGACAAAACTCAAAAGTTCTGTATCCCCATAATCCAATATAGGTCCTCTTGGGATGTAAAACATTTTATAGCCTAGCGGAAGAGTTCTAATCAAAATACTAGCTGTCGCCAGTAATTTTTCTTCCCTGTAGACACCAAACTTCTCATGTTGCCAATCAGACTTCACTTCTTCCCAAGCACTACTTTGTAATACATTGGCTAATTCATGGTCTTTGACAAACTGATCATATTCTAATGTGGGAATACCAATTTGATAACGGTACATTTCCTACTCTCTTTCCTCCAATATCTTATTCCTATTCTACTACTTTCGTTTGAAAAGTCTAGTGAAAACAGACTTCCATCATTGTTTTGAAGCCAAGAATAACTATAGATAGTGGTTCATTTATAAAAAACTAACTCAATCTCTCTTCTAATTTGAAATCGATTGGCAGGGTTGCTAGAAACCGTTCCAATTGTTTTTCCCAATAATACCACTCGTGAGTTCCAGCGCTATGGCTATAGGTCACATCAAAACCTAATTTTTTGAGATTTTTCACTGCTAGATTATTGGCTTCATACAAGAAATCCTGTTCGCCACACCACGCCCAAAGTTTGGTATTTTTATCCGATTTTTTAGCCAGACTTTCAAGAGAATAGGGACTAGTTGTCCAGTCTCTAATCTCTCCAAAAACACCTCTCCAGTAGGCTGGACTTCCCAGATTTTGGCTCTCAGGAGAAAAATCTTGAAAGCTGAGAGCACCTGAAAAACTAGCTGCATGAGAAAAACGATTTGTCGCAAGAGCCAATTTGAAACAGCCGTAGCCTCCCATGGAGAGACCAGCGATAAAGGTCTTTTCACGCTTACTGGTCATATTAGGGAAGAAGCGTTTCAAAACCTGTGGCAATTCCTCTGCTAGAGCCGTGTAGTAGTCAAAACCATATTGGGTATCGGTGTACCAACCGTTGCTGGTATTAGGCATAACAACAATGAGATTAGTAGCTCGAAGCAAGCGTTCTACATTGGTCCGCTTGAGCCAACTATTATGATTGCCAGACATCCCGTGCAAGAGGTACAAGACGGGAATATCTTCACACTCTGGTTCTTCCACTCGATTGGCATCAGGGTAGAGGACATTCACTCCCCACTCCATATCCAAAACTTGTGAGTAATACTCGATTTTCATTACTGCCATGATTTTCTCCTTCTATTTTCCGATAAGAAAAAGCCGAAACTAGACTTTATCTTTACTTATTTCAATGATTATTTTGCTTCCATGACTACTGGTAGAATAGCTGGACGACGCTTAGTTTGATCAAAGAGATACTTGGTCAGATTATCCCGAACCTTGCCTTTAAGATCTGCCCAGTCAAAGTCATCTCCTTGCAGATAGTCTTCTACCGTTTTGTTAATCAATTCTGAACTTTCACGGAGAATATCGCGACTCTTCTTGAGATAAACAAATCCACGCGTGTGAACACGGGCCTTGGCCACAATTTTCTTCTCACGACGGTTAACGGTAATTGCTACGATGAAAATACCGTCCTCTGACAAGACCTTACGGTCACGAAGAACCACATTTCCAACATCACCAATGGCATTCCCGTCAATCAAGACATCCCCTGCTGAAACCGCTCCAGCTGGGACAAAGTCCCCATTCTCATAAGCCATGCTGGTTCCCTTTTTAGGGATGAAAATGCGTTCTGGCAGCATCCCGACCGCCATAGCAGCCTTAGCGTGAGCATCTAACTCACGGTATTCCCCTTGAATTGGGAAGAGATACTTGGGTTGCAAGAGATTGATCATTAGCTGCAAATCACGCGCATTTCCGTGCCCTGATACATGTAAACTTTGTGTAATCAATTTGACAACCCCTCCTGCCTGATAAATCATATTTTCCACACGCGCAACGAAGGCTTCTTTAGCAATAGACGGAGCCGTAGCAATATAGACCAGGTCCCCATCCTTGATTTCTACATAACGATGGCGACCAATCGACATCTTACGAAGTCCATTGATAGGTTCACCCATACGACCTGTCTCAAGAATAATCAACTCATGATCTTCAAAGCGAGACATATCTTTCGGCTTAATCAAGAGAATTTCGTTGGCTAAAGACAACTTCTTGAGACGAATCGCTGTGCGGACGATATTTTCAATATCAAATCCTGTCAAGACGATACGTCGACCTGTTTTATCCGCAGCGTCAAAAATCTGCTGGATACGAGAAAGGTTACTGGAAACAGCTGCAACGATGATACGACCTTCCCAGTCAGCAATGGTTTGGGTAATTTCATCTCTAACTTCACTTTCACTAGCCACCTGAATATTGCTGTCCGCATTGGCCGAATCACTGAGGAGAGCCAGGACGCCGTCACGACCGATTTCTGCCAAACGAGCGAAGTCTGTCGCATAGGATTCACTAGCTGTCTGGTCAAATTTGAAGTCACCTGTATAAACGATGCTCCCTTCAGCTGTCTTCAAGACAATTCCCAGGCTCTCTGGAACGGAGTAAGTCGTAGGGAAGAAGGAAACCACTGTCCCACCAAAATCAATCTCCGTATCTTCATCAATAACATGAAAATCATTAAATTTCTTGACTGCGTCATTTCCTTTGACAAAGAGTTTTGCCAACTCAATGGTCAACTCAGAGCCAAATACAGGTACCTTGGCTTCAGCCAAGAGATAAGGCAGAGCACCAATAGCATCTGCATGTCCGTGAGTTAAAAATACCCCAGCAATTCGATCTTTATTTTCAAAAAGGTAGTCCATCTTTGGAATCACCACATCGACCCCTAATTGTTCATTTTCGGGATATTTTAACCCTGCATTCAAAACAAAAATGGACTCTCCAATTTCAGCAATGTACATATTTTTCCCATTTTCACGTACACCACCAAGTGTTGTTAAACTAATATTACTCATTTTTCCTCCAAAATCTTAGTTTATCTTGATTATAGGGTTGCTTACCCTCTTATTCTAAAAGCACTATTACTGTTAGCCGAATCTTTTCCTACCATTATACCATTTTTTTGATGATTTTCAAAATGAAGATTTGTTTTCAAAAAAGAGCTGGTTGCCCAACTCTTTCCTAACTTCTACTCTTTTTCCATCAAAAAATCATAAATTTCTTGCACGGTACCCAGCGCCATCATTTCCTGGTCTTTGACGGTTTGTTTGAGATTCTGGTAAATCTGACTTTCCCCTATCTCCCGCTTTGGTGCCTCTTTATTGACTGTCATGACCCCATCTTTGATGGTCACAAAGCCTAGTTCTTTAAAGACTTGAATCATCTTGACCAACAAGATTTGTTGAATATTAAGATAAGTAGCCAAATCTTTCAGCTTGTAGCGAATATCAAACTCTGGAAACTGGTAGATGGTCTTGTACAATTTAGCAAACTGCTCTCTAGTCCCATAACCTGTCAGATAATAGGCCTTGTCAATATCATTTTTGAAATAGACAGCAGAAAAATGCTGTTCCTGAAAAATGGTCTTCAGCAAGGTAATATCCTCAGGAATAGTTTTTACGACAACAGCTTCACTAATCGCTAAATCTGGCACTTCCCCAGCAAAATCTAAGACTGGAACTCCTTCTGGTAAGACTGCATTCTTCCCACGGATGTTAAAAAGTTGAACACCCTCCACACGCGCATCCACCATCATCAACTGGAGAGCAGTTTGGCCATTCCATTGATTGACAGACAATTTGACTGCCAGCTCTAGATTCTTGGTTTGAGAAAACTCTGTCGCCCATCTGCCTTGACCAAAGGCTACCACTTCAAAACTAGCCTCACCCTTGGAAATTTTCAACTTGAGATGAGCATTACCTGCCCCCATAGTACGGGCACTTTCGACCTGAAAATTCTTGATATAAAAGACAGGTTTCTGATTGTCCATGCCAAAAGGTGCCAAGCGCTCAAAGTTCTTGACTGTTTCAAGACTCAAAGTCTCCAAATCCAACTCTTCATCTAGGTTTAACTTATTCTTGCCACTAGCATCGGCGCCTTTTTCACGGACATAATCTTCCAAAACCTGAGATAAATCTGAGAGTTTCTCCACTTCCAGCGTCATTCCTGCTGCGCCAGCATGACCTCCAAAGGCGATGAAGAGGTCTCGATGAGGATCCAGAGCCTCAAAAATATCGACCGCTTCCACACTACGAGCACTGCCCTTGGCACGACCGTCTTCTATATTAAGAACGATGACTGTCTGTCCCAATTCTTCCAACAAACGACCAGCCACGATACCTAGAACCCCAGGATTCCAGCCTTCCTTGGCCAAGACCTGAACCTTCTTCTCAGGATCCACCATGATCTTGGATTCTTCATAGATAGACTGTACGATTTCCTTGCGCTCTTCGTTTTTCTGATGAATCATAAGGGCAATCTCGTGAGCTTCCTCGTCGTCAAATCCAGTCAACAAATCAATGGCAGGATTAGGATCATCCAAGCGGCCCAAGGCATTCAAACGAGGAGCAATCTGGAAACCAACCATTTCTTCTGTTACTTCGTTGGCAGCAATCCCAGCCATATCCAGCATTTCTTGTAAACCAATGCGCTGAGTGTGGCCCAACATTTCCAGACCATATTGCACCAAAATGCGATTTTCATCCGTCAGACTCACCATATCAGCAATGGTGCCAATAGCGACCAAATCAAGCAATTCCACTTGTACTTCTTCTAACAGGGCACAAGCCAGCTTGAAAGCAACTCCACAACCAGCCAAATATTTGAAAGGATAGTTCGCATCTGGATGTTCAGGATGGACAATAGCATAGGCATCTGGTAAGGTTTCAGGCATGGAATGGTGATCTGTGACAATGACATCCACTCCCATAGACTGGGCTAGTTCAATGGCCTCATGACCAGCAACTCCATTATCCACTGTCACAATCAGGGAAATTCCTTCTTGCTCGATAAAGTATTTATAAACACTAGCATTTGGACCATAGCCATCAGTAAAACGATTGGGTAGGTAAACACGGCACTCGGCACCAAGCTGTTCCAAACTTTCCTTAACAATAGAAGCCGAAGTCATGCCATCCGCATCGTAATCACCGTAAACGAGGATATTTTCCCCTTCTTCAATGGCCTGACGAATCCGTTCCACTGCCTTATCCATATCATGGAGTAGATAAGGGTCATGCAAGTCCTCTAAGGAAGGCTCTAAAAACTTCTTCAGACTTTCTTGGTTCTGAATCCCTCTTTCAAATAATAACCGAGCCACCTCAGGACCTAGTCCAGCCTTCTTGGCTATCTTTGTAAAATCCGCATCTTCAACCTGCGGGGCAAACTGCCATTCATAAGTAGGTGTTATCAAAAAGACATCCACTCTTTCTAAGAATTCTATTGCTTCATTATAACATGATTTAGACGTTTTCTCTATCCAGATTGCTTTTTTATAAAATTTTAGTGAATTTTTTCAGATATGATTTGACAAGGCAATTCTTTTGGTGTAGAATCGTGTTATAAAATCTAACACAAAGGAGATTCCTTATGGCTTTAGTAGAATTTGAACACGTCGAAAAATATTACGGAGACTACCATGCACTCCGCGACATCAATCTCCGTTTTGAAAAAGGACAAGTCGTTGTCCTACTCGGACCATCTGGTTCTGGGAAATCCACTCTTATCCGCACCATCAACGGTTTGGAGGCTGTTGACAAGGGAAGCCTTCTAGTAAATGGTCACCAAGTTGCTGGTGCCAACCAGAAAGATTTGGTACCTCTACGTAAGGAAGTCGGCATGGTTTTCCAGCATTTTAACCTCTACCCTCACAAAACAGTGTTAGAAAACGTAACGCTTGCACCCATAAAAGTTCTAGGAATTGATAAAAAAGAAGCTAAAAAAACAGCCCAAAAATATCTGGAATTTGTAAATATGTGGGACAAGAAAGATTCATATCCAGCCATGCTGTCTGGTGGACAAAAGCAACGGATTGCCATTGCACGTGGACTCGCTATGCATCCTGAACTCCTCCTCTTTGATGAGCCAACATCTGCCCTTGACCCTGAAACCATCGGCGACGTTCTGGCTGTTATGCAAAAATTGGCCCACGAGGGTATGAATATGATTGTCGTTACCCATGAAATGGGCTTTGCCCGTGAAGTTGCCGACCGCATCATTCTCCCTCCTTTGACCAACCAAATTGTTAACCTCATCAAGAACACCTCAACAGTCGCTATCATCTCTGGAGTGGACTTGATGTTTGTGACCAAGTCTTGGTCAGCACTTAACGGAAACTACATTCCAGCCTTTCTAGGCGCTGCCCTTCTCTACTTTTCTCTATGCTTCCCTGTTGCCCAGTTTGGTCGCAAGATGGAACAAGCTAATAAAAAGCCTATTCACTTTAGGAGGTTACTATGGAATCCATTTTAGAAGTTTTGACCCCAGATAACCTAGTCTTTATCTTTAAAGGATTTGGCTTGACCCTCTACATTTCTCTGATTGCCATCGTCCTCTCTACCCTTATCGGTACGGTGCTAGCTGTCATGAGAAATGGCAAAAATCCTGTCTTGCGCATTATTTCCAGCATTTATATCGAATTTGTGCGCAACGTTCCCAACCTTCTCTGGATCTTTACTATCTTTTTAATTTTCAAGATGAAATCCACTCCAGCAGGAATCACTGCCTTCACACTCTTTACATCAGCGGCTTTAGCTGAGATTATCCGAGGCGGTCTCAATGCCGTAGCCAAGGGGCAGTACGAAGCAGGAATGTCACAAGGCTTCACTTCAGCCCAAATCCTCTACTACATCATTCTCCCACAAGCCATTCGTAAAATGCTGCCAGCCATCATTTCTCAGTTTGTAACCGTGATTAAGGATACCAGTCTCCTCTACTCTGTTATCGCCCTACAAGAACTCTTTGGAGCCAGCCAAATTCTCATGGGCCGTTATTTCGAACCAGAGCAGGTCTTCAGTCTTTATATACTGATTGCCCTCATCTACTTCAGCTTTAACCTAGCCATTTCTAGCCTATCTCATATGCTAGCAAAACGTTGGCAACAAGCTGCAGAATAATACTCTTCGAAAATCTCTTCAAACCACGTCAGCTTCACCTTGCCGTATGTATGGTTACTGACTTCGTCAGTTCTATCCACAACCTCAAAACGGTGTTTTGAGCAGCCTGCGGGCTAGCTTCCTAGTTTGCTCTTTGATTTTCATTGAGTATAAACAGCCACTCTCCAGTTCAATTGGAGAGTTTTTTATAAGAACAGAGATTTACACACCTAGATTTGACACCATACATTTTCTATGATAAAATGTAACAAATTCATTTACAACAAATCGAAATCTAAATGAAATGGAATTTTCTATGAAATCAATCAAAGGACTACTCTTTATCATAGCTAGTTTTATCTTGACTCTTTTGACTTGGATGAACACTTCTCCCCAATTCATGATTCCAGGACTAGCTTTAACAAGCCTATCTCTGACTTTTATCCTAGCCACTCGTCTCCCACTACTAGAAAGCTGGTTTCACGGTTTGGAGAAGGTCTACACCGTCCACAAATTCACAGCCTTTCTCTCAATCATCCTACTAATCTTTCATAACTTTAGTATGGGCGGTTTGTGGGGCTCTCGCTTAGCTGCTCAGTTTGGTAATCTTGCCATCTATATCTTTGCCAGCATCATCCTTGTCGCCTATTTAGGCAAATACATCCAATACGAAGCTTGGCGATGGATTCACCGCCTGGTTTACCTAGCCTATATTTTAGGACTCTTTCACATCTACATGATAATGGGCAATCGTCTCCTTACATTTAATCTTCTAAGTTTTCTTGTTGGTAGCTATGCCCTTTTAGGCTTACTAGCTGGTTTTTATATCATTTTTCTATATCAAAAGATTTCCTTCCCCTATCTAGGGAAAATTACCCATCTCAAACGCTTAAATCACGATACTAGAGAAATTCAAATCCATCTTAGCAGACCTTTCAACTATCAATCAGGACAATTTGCCTTTCTAAAGATTTTCCAAGAAGGCTTTGAAAGTGCTCCGCATCCCTTTTCTATCTCAGGAGGTCATGGCCAAACTCTTTACTTTACTGTTAAAAATTCAGGCGACCATACCAATAATATCTATGATAATCTTCAAGCCGGCAGCAAAGTAACCCTAGACAGAGCTTACGGACACATGATCATAGAAGAAGGACGAGAAAATCAGGTTTGGATTGCTGGAGGTATTGGGATCACCCCCTTCATCTCTTACATCCGTGAACATCCTATTTTAGATAAACAGGTTCACTTCTACTATAGCTTCCGTGGAGATGAAAATGCAGTCTACCTAGATTTACTCCGTAACTATGCTCAGAAAAATCCTAATTTTGAACTCCATCTAATCGACAGTACGAAAGACGGCTATCTTAATTTTGAACAAAAAGAAGTGCCCGAACATGCAACCGTCTATATGTGTGGTCCCCTTTCTATGATGAAGACACTTGCCAAACAGATTAAGAAACAAAATCCAAAAGCAGAGCTTATTTACGAAGGATTCAAGTTCAAATAAGTACTCATACTCTCCTGGGATTCCCCAGGAGAGTTTTTTATAGCCAAATGAAATAAGACCAGAGCGATGAAATTTTGGAATTCAAATCAATTGATAAGAATGTTTTATAGTGGAATGAAATAGGATACGAACAAATTGATTAGGAAAATCAAATGAATTTATAGAAATATTTTAGCAGTTATATTGTCCTGTTCTAGTTTCAAAACGCTATAGAAGCAGCATTGTGCTAGTCTAGATTCAGTTTACTATACTAAAACGAGTAGCTTGAAATCAAAAAACCCACCCTCACAGGCAGGTTTTATCTGTATTATTCAGCTAGATTATGCTTTACCTTCTGAACCGAATACGTCGATACGTTCTTCAACCGATGCTTGGATAGCTTTTACACCGTCAGCCAAGAATTTACGTGGGTCGAAGAGTTTTTTCTTATCGTATTCTGCTTCGTTTGCTTCGTAGTCACGAGCAAATTTACGAGTTGCGTTAGCGAATGCGATTTGGCATTCTGTGTTAACGTTAACTTTGGCAACACCAAGTTTGATAGCTGCTTGGATTTGCTCATCAGGAATACCTGAACCACCGTGCAATACGATTGGGAATCCTGGAAGAGCTTCTGTCAATTTTTGCAAGTGGTCAAGGTCAAGACCTTCCCAGTTTGCTGGGTAAGGACCATGGATGTTACCAATACCAGCTGCCAAGAAGTCGATACCAGTTTCAACCATTGCTTTAGCGTCTTCGATTGGAGCCAATTCACCTTTACCGATGATTCCGTCTTCTTCACCACCGATAGTACCAACTTCAGCTTCTACTGAGATACCTTTAGCGTGTGCTTTTTCAACAACTTCTTTAGCCAATTTAAGGTTTTCTTCAACTGGAAGGTGTGAACCGTCAAACATGATTGAAGTGTAACCAACTTCGATACACTCAAGTGCATCTTCGTAGTGGCCGTGGTCAAGGTGGATAGCTACTGGTACAGTGATACCCATTGATTCAACAAGGTTAGCGATCAAGTTGCGAGCAACTTTGTAACCACCCATGTATTTAGCAGCACCCATTGAAGTTTGGATCAAAACTGGAGCTTTTTTAGCTTCTGCTGCGCGCAAGATAGCTTGAGTCCACTCAAGGTTGTTTGTGTTAAATCCACCAACTGCATAACCGTTGTCACGAGCTGCTTGGACAAATTTTTCTGCTGAAACGATTGCCATTTTATCAGGCCTCCTGTATATTTTTATGGGTCACCCCATTTACATTGTTCATTTTATCACTTTTTGACAAAAAAATCTAGTTTTTCCCGTAGTTTCAATTGAATTTCTTCTAGCTTCATCCATGTAAACCCTTTCTATCTCTAGTCTTGGGCGACTTTTGGAAAAGCTATGAAGAAGGTTAAACGATTCTCCTCCATCTCGAAATGATAAGCTAATTTTTCATGTTCCAATAGACTCTTGACCACAAAGAGTCCCATCCCAGACCCTTTGGGCTTGCGACTAGCATTATCAGAAAAAGACTGGGCTAGTTTTTCTTGCTCTTCTGAGCTACAGCTATTCTCGATAAAGAGTTCCCCTTCTCTTTCTCCAATGCCAACCAAGCCACCTGGAACAGAGTGCTTGATGGCATTGCTGATGAGATTAGAAAGAATCAACTTCATAACTGATGGGTTTAGATAAGCCTGCTGATGGGTCAAACTATTGTCAATCTGGAGCTCTCTTTCCTTGGCGAGCAAGGCATAATCCTTAACCAGACTTTGTGTCATCTGGAGGAGGTCAATTTCTTCCCTATCATCTCGCAACTCCTGCACAGAAGAGAGGGAAAGTATCTGCAGAACATGGTGATTGAGTTCATCCACAATCCCCAAGGCAACTCCCAGATACTGGTCTCTATCCTTATAACGACCGATATTCTCTTTCATGTTTTCGATCAGGATTTTCAAACTAGCCAGCGGTGTTTTCAGTTCATGAGAAGCCCCTCGTAGGAATTCGACCTTCATCTTCTCCAGCTGGAGAATGGCTTCATTCTTGTCATGCAAGTCTGCAATGACAGTCAAAAGATGCTGGTAAAGGCTATTGATTTGTTCCTTGAGATCACCAATCTCATCCTTAGAATCCACGCGCAATCGCACTTGGGAATCCAGTTCCATCATTCTACGAGTCACCCGTTTGATTTCCAAGATCGGGGCAACAATGGTCCGAGCATAGATGTAGGCCACCAAAAGGGAAATTAGAAAGGATGCCAGCAAGGTATAGGGAAGAAATTGGAGACTGATTTGCTCTGCTTCCTTTTGCAAATCCATAGAAACCAGAAACTGGAGAGTCATGGTGCTACCATCTTGCGTTGTCACCTCACGCTCCTCAATAAAGAGAGAGGTGGTCTGACGGTCCGTATCCAGAGGAATGCTGTCCTTGACTTCTAACTTGTCCTCTGTCATCTCGCCCTTAACGACCCCCTTGATATCACTAGTCTGGGAATACAAGTCTAAGACTTGCTCGATACTCTGTCTATCCTTTCCTT
Source organism: Streptococcus sp. 3167 (assembly GCF_013277175.1). Classification (NCBI taxonomy): domain Bacteria; kingdom Bacillati; phylum Bacillota; class Bacilli; order Lactobacillales; family Streptococcaceae; genus Streptococcus; species Streptococcus sp. 3167. The sequence goes on from NZ_VMML01000030.1 coordinate 31,663, forward strand.
CTAGTGACCGGGCAATAGCTGTCGCTTTCTGGCCAATGGTTTCCTGACGATGACTCAGATAAGTCGAGGGAAATAGAAAATAAATAGCTAAATGAAGGCAGATAACCAGAACACTAAATATCGAGAAGGTATAGATAAATATCTTTGTAAATAAACCTGTTCGTCTCATTTTCGCTCCAATTTATAACCAACATTGCGCACAGTGAGGATGCAGTCCAGGTCTAGTTTTTTCCGCAATTCCTTGATATAAACATCAATGACACGGTCAAAGGGAACCTCATCTGTCGCTTTCCAGACGGCATCGATAATCTGAGACCGAGTCAAGGCCCGGCCTTCATTTTTCACCAGATAGTCCAGAATTTCCAACTCTTTGGCATTGATAAGCACTTCTTGACCTGCTAGACTGGCACTGTAGCTCTCAAAATCCACCCTGGCATCTTTATAAGAGAAGATTCGTCCTGTATCGTAGTATCTCTTGAAAATTGCATCCACCCTCACTTTTAAGAGGGAGAGGGAGAAGGGCTTTTCCAGATAGCCATCTGCCAGAGAAGCAAAGGCACTCATCTTGTATTCCTCATCCTGAAAGGCGGTCAGCATCAAGACAGGAACCTGACTGGTTTTACGAATCTCAGCTAGGACTTCTAGACCATTGAGCTTGGGCATCTGGATATCTAGTAAAATCAAGGCTACTTCATAGCTGGAAAATTTTTCTAAGGCTTCTTGCCCATCTGCAGCCTCAAGGGTTTCATAGCCACAATCCGTCAAATAATCACTGACCCCCTCACGGATCATCTCTTCATCTTCTACAATTAAAATTTTCATACTTTAACTGCTCTCTATTTTTTATTTTTCTTATACTCAATAAAAATC